>JBIKMQ010000065.1:0-8525 GCA_044359215.1 Candidatus Chromulinivoraceae bacterium | reverse complement strand
GCCGAGTCCCTTGCCCGAGGAGCGGCAGGCGATGCCCAGGGCCTGCAGGGCGCGCCGGACCCTTCGGAGATCCCGGTGGCTGGCGGCGAGCACCCCGATGTCCCCGGACCCCAGGCGGCGTCGCTGGCCCGAGTGCCGGTCGATCAATTCCACGGGCTCCGACAGCAACCGGGCGATCTCTTGGGCGGCCCACGACGCGAGCCGGTTGGCGGCCCGCGGGCGGTTGTCCTCGACGCTTGCATGGATCACCAGCTCCCCCGGGTCCGCCGGGTCGAACAGGCGGTTGGCCTTGGCTTGGGCGGTCACCGGCACGTAGTCGAAGGGACGGTCGCCGGCGAGGCTGTCCGGGAATTGGAATGCCGGGCCGTACAGCTGGTTCAGGGCCTCGATCAGCGCGGGATCGGACCGGTGGTTGACGGTCATGCGGGGCGCCGCCGTGGCATGCTCGGCCAGCGCCCGGTAGCTCGCCAGGTCGGCGCCGCGGAAACGGTAGATGCTCTGCTTGGGATCGCCGATGACCAGGAACGACCGGATGTCCGGATGCTCGAAGAGCGCCCGGAAAACCTCGATCTGGAGGGTGTCGCTGTCCTGGCATTCGTCGAGGATGGCCGCCCGGAGCCGATCCCGGACCGCCCGCGCCAGCGGCCCCTCGGGGCCTTGGTCGCGAAGGGCGTCGCGCACGGTGCGGAGGATATCGTCGAAGGTCCGGACGCCCGCCCGCGCCTGGAGACCCGGCAACCGGTCCCGCAGACGCTGCGCCAGGCGGGACGCAGGCCACCGCGCCTCCGCGGATTCGAGGTGCCTGTATTCGGCGCACAGTGACACAAACCCGGCGGGCAGCCCCTGGATCTGAGGGTCGGACAGTCCACGCCAACGACCGGCTCCGGTCAGTTCTTCCACCCGCTTCCGAGTCCCTGAACGGAGCGCCGGCTTCGCCGCAGCGATCGCCGCAGGCGCCTCCGCGAGGATCCGCTCCCGGCACCGGGCCTTGTCCATCGCCAGTTCCTCAGGCTTGCGGTCCACCCCGCAGACCTCGGCTGCCGGTCGCGCCATCAGGGTCCGGGCGACCTTCCGCAAGGCCCCCACGTCGACCGCCCGGGTGGTGGACAGCTCGAGGATGAAGTCGTCGGTGACCTGGCGGACGATCCGCTCGCAATCCTCCCGGATGGCGAGGTCGGGATCACAGGCCAATTCGAGCGCATGCCGGCCGATGAGCGACTGGCAGAACCCGTGGATGGTCTGGATCGGGGCCAGGTCGAAGGCGCTGAGGCAGTGGGCCAGGTGGGCGACCACGGCGTCGGCCTGGTCCCGATGGTCCTCCAGCCACTGCCGGATCCATTGGACCTCGTCGGTGGCCCCGTCGCCCAAGGCCACGCCTTCGCGGGCCTCCCGGGCGGCCGTGAGGGCCGTGCGCAACGTGCGGAGCAGGCGCTCGCGCAGTTCCGCCGTCGCCGCCTGGGTGAAGGTGCTCACGAGGATCCGGTCGACCGGCAGCCGCGCCTCCACCAGCAGGCGCAACCACAGCCGCGTGATGGAGTGCGTCTTGCCGGTGCCGGCGCTGGCCTCGATCGAGGTGACGCCGTCCAACCGGAGGGCCAGGGCGTTGAATGCGGGGGCCGGGTTCATGACTTGGTGCTGGTGAGATCCAGTTGCGCCACCCACGACCGGATCTCGACGACGAGCCGCCATGCCAGTGGGGTTCCCGGGTCGGGCAGGTCTTCGGCCAACCCCTCCGGCACGAGGGTGAAGGGGTCGTCGCAGCCGCGGAAGAGGGCGCGGGTGAGCGGGCGGCGGCAGTCGGGCTCCCCGGTGTTCTCGAGGGGCTCTTTCGACCACTCCAGCAGCGCCGCCTCGAGGAACTCGGCCCGGGTCTCCGGGGTGGGCGCGTCGGTCAGCGGGACCTTCTTGAGGGCATCGCCGGTGGTCCGTGGCCAGAAGGGCAATGGGAGGCGGCGCCCGAGGCGTGCCAGCGGCACCAGCCGGGCAAGCCTCGCCCGGGCGGTGGGAGGATCCGGCAGTGGCATCGTCCAGGTCTGACCCGGCCCGAGGCACCGTGCCTCCCGGATCGGCTGCGGGTCCTGGGGTGACGCGGAGGCTGCCAGGGCCAGTGCATCGAACCCGAAGAGCAGCCGGCGCCGGTGATCGCTGCCGACGCTCGGCTTGGAGGCCATGAACTGCCACACCACCGGATCGCCCGGGCGACGGTACCAGGTCGACCTCGGGCGACCCTCCATCGGCAACTGCCCGCCGGATGGATCCGGGGTCCGGCACGGGTCGGTTCCCAGGTCGGTCTCGGCGTCGGGCAGCTCGAAGCGCAGGGTGGCGTTGAGGCGGTCGCCCGGGGCGAACTCCGGCAGGGTCGAGAGGTCGGGAAGTTCCTCCAGCGTCTCCTCGAGCAGGCGCCGGCCCATCGGACCGCGTGGCAGATCCCCGGATGCATCAAGGATCCCGGCCTCGACCTGGGGATCGCGCCGCTCGATCCGGGCCCGCAGGAGACGATCCCGCAGGGACCAGCGCTCGAGGGTGTCGAGTTCGATGAGATCCTCGCCCGGTGTCGACTCGGACTCCTCGGGCCAGTGCAGTCCGAGCCGTTCGGCGAACAGTCGCTGGGGTTCGTCGAGCACCTGGCGCAGGTCGTCGAGGCGGATCCGCGCTCCCGGGGACTCCGGGAGGACCGACGCCCACGGACCCGGCAGCGGGGGCAGGCCCCGTCGATCCAAGAGGGCCTGGGCCGCCCGGTGATCGGCCGGGCGGAATCCGCGCGCACTGGCGGGAAGGTGGTCCTGGAATGCCGCGGGGCTGAAGCCATGGAGCGGATGATGCCAGACCCGGGTGCCGCAAGTCGTCCGCCCGGGGGCTGGCGAGGTCGGCGTCTCCGGCAGCACCTGGTCGACCGCCTCGAGCAGGTCGGCCAGCGCCGTGGACGGAGGGCGCTCGTCCCCATCCTCGTCGGAATGCCCGCCGTAGGTGAGCACCAGCCGGTCCTGGCAGGCGAGGATGGCCATCAACAGGCAATGGCGGTCGGCGTCCCTGGCCGTGGGGTCGCCCGGGGCCGGCGCGAGCGCCAGCGGATGCCAGGCCGGTCGATCGTCCGAGCGCGGGAACACCCCGTCGTCGAGGCCGGCCACGACGACCAATCGGGCCGGGACTCCTGCGTGCTGGCGGAGGTCGGCCACGGTGATGCCGCCCTGGCCCCGGCCGCCGGAGTCGGCGAGCGCGCGCAGCTTCACGGAGAGCAGTCGCAGGTAGGCCGTGGGCTGCAGGGCCGGTGCGGAGGCCGATGCCCGGGCCATCGGTTCAAGGACCTCACGGTGCAGGGCCGCCGTCTGGGCCGCTGCATCGCCCACACGGGTCGACAGGCATTCCCGGACGATCCCGGCCACCGCCTCGTTCCAGGCCGTGATGGTGCGCGCACCGCCCTCGGACCACAGGCGTCTGGCCTTGGCCAGGCTGTCGGCGAGGCGGGCGAGGCGGGCCAGCAGCCCCAGGCCCAGGCCCGTGGCCCGCTCCAGCGGGACGATGCCCACGGGCAGCCCGGGCTCCATCCGGACGGCGTCCCGGGCCTCCTCCGACACGACGCCTCCCAGGCCCAGACGGCGCAGGGCCCATTCGAGGGTCCAGCGGGGTTCGTCGATGGCCTGGTACTCCTGGCGATGTCCCGGGGACAGGCCCCAGCGGAACCGGGCGTCGCGGAGCCACTGCACCAGTGTCAGGCCGTCTCCGTCGCCGTGGTCCAGGTCGAACCGGTCCGCAACCAGCGGGTTCTCGAGCAGGGCCTCGATCTCGTCGAGGGTGAGGCGTCCCTGCAGACCCTCGAGCAGCCGGAGCAGCGTCGAGGCGAAGGGCGACGGCACGAGGCCGCCGCCGGAGGGCATCCGGTGCGGGAGGCGCGAGGAGGCGGCGGTGTCGCCACCGAGGGCCGCCTCGACCCATGGCGCCTGTTCCCCCGGGTTGGCCAGCAGCACCAGGACCTGTTCCGGTCGCAGGTCCGGCAGCTCCTGGAACGCCTGGAGGATCCGGTCTCGGCAGACTTCCAGCTCGCGCAGTCCCGGATGCGTGGCATGGACGGTGAGGGAGGCGTCGGACGGGTCGAGGGGCAGGCGGTCTGCTGCGGGAACGGCCTCGGCCCGGCGACACGAGGCCTGCAGTCGGCCCAGCAGTGAGGTGCCCGGCTCCCGGCTGGGAAGCTCGGTGCCACCGTCCCCTTGGGCGAGGAAGGTGTCGGCCAGCGCGCGTTGGAGATCCTGCGATTGCCGGCCCAGCGCCCAGAGCAGACCGCCCGGGGCCGCGTCGTCGGAACCGCCGGCGTCGCCGGTGGCATTCGACCGTCGGGATCGGGACTTGAGCGGCTGGTCGGCCCAGAAGGTCAGGCTCGGGGTCATCGCGAACAGGTGGATCCGCCCCGGGCAACGGGAGAGCAGCCGCTCGAGCAGGCACTGGAGTCTCTCGAACAGACCTGCCGGCAGGGCGGCGTCGAGGAGGATCCAGAGGTGCGGAATGCCACCCTTGGCGTCCCAGGCGTCCATCCAGGCGTCGGTGGCCTGGAGGAAGTCCGACTCCGACTGGAGGCCCGGGTGGGTCTGGAGCAACCCGGCGACCGCCTCGGTCCCGGCCAGCACCGCCAGGAAGGAGCCCTCGGGCCACGGGTTGCCACCCGGGCGACATGTCAGCGTCTCGTGCATCGCCCCTGCCCACTGGGTGACGGCCGAGAGCACCGTGGCGTCCATCGGGTCGAGGGCGGCGTTGGCCGGCAGGGGAAAGGCCGGGTGGTTCCGCAGCCCGGGCAGGGCACCGGCGATCGTCCAGCGAAGCCGCTCCACATCGAAACGGGATTGGCCACCTCCCGAGGCCTGCTCGAGGAGTTCGCGCAACTCGACCTCCTGCGAGTGGCTGGCCACCCCCGAGACTCGGGCCCAGCGCTGAAGCACGACCTCGCGCAATCCCCGCCGGGGGAACACCAGCCAATGTCGCCCCCGCACGTCGCGGGTGGCCGCCAATTGGCGCGCGATCTCGTCCAGCAGGGCGTCGTGGGTCTCGGCGACGAAGAGCATGTCAGGAGAAGTGGATCGGAATGGATCGGCCGGAATGGATCGGTCGGGACAGTTCGACCATCCGGCCGCACCGACCGCAAGGCAATCCGTCACCGCCGATCCACAGGCGCATCTTTGCAGACACCAGGGACAAAAATAGTCCCACCCCACCCGGCACCTGGCCCGATTCCACAACGGACGTGGAAGCCGTCATCGATCCTTGGTGGATCCGCCGAACGCCATCCGACCCGGTGCCCGTGGATCCCGGTTGGAGGCTTGCGATCCTCCCCACCTCGCCGGGTCGGGGAGATTCCGGCGCCGAAGCGAGGCCTTGGCGGCCCGTGCCGCGACTCCGCTCAGCGACCCGCTCCCGCCGGGCCTGGGCTAAGGGGTGGGTGGCGTCGGGGTTGTGTCAAACGTGAGGACCGACCCCTTTTCGTCGAGGCCGGAGGCGTGCCACAGCTCCCATTGCGCCCGGTTGTGGTCGGCCAAGGCCTGGAGTTGTTCGGCCTGGGCGCGGACGAGGTCCCGTTCGGCTTCGAGCGCCTCGAGCACCACGCCGACGCCGAACTCGCGGCGGGCGCGGGTCAGTTCCACCAGGCGGGTCGCGGCGGCGACCGTCCGGGTGGATGCGTCGACCTTGCCCGATGCCGTCTCCGTCAGCGACCGGAGTTCCACGATCTCACGCACGATCTCGTCGCGCCTCTGGTCGCCCTGAAGGCGGGCGATCCGGAGCTGGGATTCGGCCGTCCGCACGCGACTGCCGTCGCCGATGCCGCCCGGGCCGATGCGCCAGGACAGACCCAGTCCGTAGTCCTCGAAGTCTCCGCCGTCGGCCCAGCTTCCTCGCCGTCCACCGGCCAGTCCCCCGAAGGCGGCCTGGGCTCCGAGGGTGGGCAACCAGACCCCACGGGTGGCTCCGTCGCGACGGGTCCGGGCCAGTTCGACGGTCGCCTTGGCCTGGCGCAACTCGGGCCGCAACCCCAGGGCCGAGGTCACGAGGGAATCGAGGGCCCGGTTCGTGGACACCAGAAGGACCGGCAGGAATTCCCCGAGATCCGGTTTCAGTTGCCCGGCCGGCGGCAGGCGCAGGAGGAGCGCGAGCCGTCCCGAGGCCGCCCGCAGCGATTGGCGCGCCTCGAGCACCTCGGCATCGTTTCGACCGAGCTGCACCTCGACGCGATGCGCATCCCCGGCGAAGGCCACGCCCTCCGCCACGGCCGAGCCCACCTGGGCCAGCAGGGTCTCGGACACCCGGCGCGCCTCCACGGCGGTGGCGAGGCCGGCGGCGCTCCGGCTGAGTTCGGTGTAGGCCAAGGCCACGGACAGCAGGGTGGATCGGCGCCTGGCCTCCGCGCCGGCCTCGCTCGCCGCCAGGGCCTGGCGGGCGGCCAGCACGCGGTAGAGGGAGTCCCCGAGGTCGAGTTGTCCCTGCAAGGTCACCGCGGCGGTCCCGGACTGCTTGGTGGCATCGAACACGTCGCCGACGATGTCCTGCAGGTTGCCCTCGTGGCGCCGGTAGCCGACGCCCGGGGCGATCCACGGCAGCCATCGGCGCCGTTCCTCGTCCAGCCGGCTGCGAGCCTCCCGGACGGCCTCGCGTGCCGCCTCCATCGCCAGGTTCTTGGCCCCGGCCAGACGCAGGGCCGTCCGGAGGTCGATCACCTCCGGGGCGGGGGATCCGGTCGCGGAGGATCCCGAGTCGGGAGACATGGAGGCCGGTGCCCCGGGGATGGTCCCGGCCTCGGCCGCGCCGGCACGGTCGACCCGTGACCAGGCCGGGAGGATCCCGAGCAGGATCGCCATCACGGCGGCGGGAATGGGCGCCATTGACCCCGGGATCCCGGTTCGTCCCGCCGTCATGGGGCCTCCTCCACGCGGACCGGGGTCCGATCGGCCGGGGCGGAACGGGCCGGGACGATCACGGCCTCGGTCCCGGTGAGCCCGGAGGTGATCTCGGTGACCGGGCCATCCTGGATGCCGAGCTTCACCGGGGTCTTGCGGCAGAGACCACCGTCGACGACGAAGACATGGGCGGAAGCCTTCTCCAGCAAGATGGCGTCGGTGCGCAGGAGGGTCGTCCCCGCCCGTCGTTCGACGCCGAGGCGAACGGTGGCCGACATGCCGGGCCGGAGCGTCCCGTCGGGGTTCGCAAGATCGGCCTCGACCGGCAGCGTGCGGGTTGCCTCGTCGAGGGCGCCGGCATGGCGGCTGATCGTCCCGCCGATCGGCTGACCCGGTCCCTCGACCGACACGCGGACCGGTTGACCGGGCCGGATCCGCGCGGCCTCGACCTCTGGCACCTCGACGTGGACCCGGAGGATCGAGGTGTCGGCCAAGGTCACCACCGCCGAGGTCCCCGCGGTCCCGCCGGCCGGGACGAAGGCGCCCGGGTCGACGAAGCGTGCCGTGACCGTTCCCGAGAACGGGGCCGTGAGGGTGGCGTAGCGCAGCAGGGTGGAGGTCTTTTCCAGGTCGGCCCGGGCCATGTCGAGACGCCCGGTGGCCGCATCCAACGACTGGGCGGTCACCAGGTCGGGCGATCGCTGGCGGGCGGCCTCCAGCCTTCGCGCCTCCGCCTCGGCGACCTTCACCTCGGCCTGCTGGCGGACCTTCTCGGCCAGCAGCTCCGGGACCTCGATCTCCGCCAGGGACTGTCCGGCGGACACCCGGTCGCCGCGGTCGACCATGATGGAACGCACGAATCCGGCCACCCGGGCCTGGACCGTGACCTGCTGGTTGGCCCGCAAGGTTCCCGGCAGCGCGACATAGCGCGTGATCTCCCCGGTCGTGGGCCGCGTGGTCCTCACGCGCACCGGTTCGGCGCCCATCATGGCCGGGAGCATCACAAGCGCCGCCGCCATGATCGCCAGGTGGCAGACCGCGCGCCGCGGGCCTCCCACCCGGTCGAGGTTGATGGGGAGCGTGCGTTGGTGACACCGGGGATGGATGGGGATCATGCGGGGCCTGCCTTCTGGAATCGGGAGCTTCCGGGATCGTCCGGATCGAGGGAAGGGGAGCCGACGGTCCGCGGGGCCAGCACGGCGAACACCGCGGGCAGGAACGTCAGGGTGGCCGCGGTGGCCGCCAGAAGGCCGCCGGCCACGGCCCGGCCCAGCGGTGCGGTCTGGGCCCCGCCTTCGCCGAGCCCCAGCGCCATGGGCACCATGCCGGCGATCATCGCCAGGCTGGTCATGAGGATCGGCCTCAGTCGCGAGGTCGCCGCGCGGATCGCCGCCTCCCCGGGAGCCAGGCCCTCCCGGCGCGCCTGTTCCGCGAAGGTGACCAGCAGGATGGCGTTGGCCACCGCCACGCCCACGGCCATGATCGTCCCGATGGCCGACTGCAGGTTCAAGGTCGTCCCGGTGGCCGCCAGCATCCCGACCACCCCGGCCAGCACCACGGGCACCGTGGACACCACCACCAGCGCCAGGCGCAGGCTCTGGAAGTTCGCCAGCAGCATCAGGAAGACCGCCCCCACCGCGACGCCGAGCC
>JBIKMQ010000064.1:0-8531 GCA_044359215.1 Candidatus Chromulinivoraceae bacterium | reverse complement strand
TCGAGGCGGTGGTGAAGATGGTCAAGGACTCCGGCCACCCCATCCAGTTCGTCTTCGCCGGCAAGGCGCACCCGCGCGACGACCACGGCAAGGCCTTCATCCAGAAGGTCATCCACCTCTCGAAGTTCAGCGAACTCAAGGGCCACCTGGTGTTCATCGAGAACTACGACATCCACGTGGCCCGACAGATGGTGTCGGGCTGCGACGTGTGGCTGAACAACCCGCGCCGTCCGCTTGAGGCCAGCGGCACCAGCGGCATGAAGACCACCGCCCACGGGTGCCTCAACATGAGCATCATGGATGGCTGGTGGCGCGAGGGATACAACGGGTCGAACGGCTTCGCCATCGGGCCCGACTCCCACCCCGAGGACGTGCACGAGCAGGACCGGGTCGACAGCGAGAATCTGTACAATGTGCTCACCCGCGAGGTGATTCCGACCTTCTTCAACCGGGATGCTGACGGGGTGCCGCGCCTGTGGATCGCGCGGATCCGCGAGGCCTGGGCGACGCTGGCCGCCGAGTACAGCACCTGGCGCATGGTCCAGGAGTACACCCGGAAGTACTACCTCACGCGCTGACCCGCCAGCGTCTCCAGCCACGTCCGGGCGCCGGGGAGGGGAATCCTCCCCCCGGCGCAGGGCGGGCGGACTCGTCGTGATGGTCGACGATCCGGCCAAGTCCGAAGAATCGGTTGGCAATCGCCGCGCCGGAAGCCACGGTTTCCCCGATGAAACGTCTGGTGTTTCCAAGGGCTGGGCAGTTCGTGACCGCCCTCGTGGGTGCCGCAATGGTGGTCCTGGCCGAGGATGCCAACCCGCCGGGCGCCGCGGGTGCCAAGGTCTCGGCGGCCCGGGCAAGGCTTCTCCCCGACGATGCCGACAAGGCCTGGGCGATCGTCGAGTCGGACGGCAAGCCACCGGCACCGCCCGCCGAGTGGAAAGGGCGTCAGCCGAACTCCGACGAAGTGAAGGCCTTCCGCCAGAAGAAGGCGATCGGGTCCGGCATCGCGGCCGACAAGGCTCGTGAATTCTTCGAGCGCTTCAAGGATCACCCGAAGGCGGCGGAGGCCCGCCGCCTGCACCGGCAGATGCTCGAGGTCTCGGTGAGCCTCGGCAACGACGCCAAGGAAGCCGAGTTGCAGGCGCTCGGGCCGGATCCCGAGAAGGCCAAGGACGAGGCCGCCGAGGCGGAGGTCGGGGCAAAGATCCAGGCGGCCGTGGCCAAGGCCCGCCGGCTTCAGGCCCAGGGCATGGAGGCCGTGCTGGAGGACTTCGAGAAGAGCCTCGATGGGTTGGAGAAGGAATTCGCGGGCCGCCCGGAGATCTACGGCGGCTACCTGGAGATCGCCCAGTTGCGCGGGGGCCAGAAGGCTCGGGAGATCCTCGCCAAGGTCTTGAAAGCCGAGAAGCTCCCCGACCGGATCCGGGCCATGGCCGAAGACCAGTTGAAGACGCTGGACCGGGTGGGCAAACCCGTCGCCATCGCCTTCACCGCCACCGATGGTCGCAAGGTGGATCTGGCCCAGATGAAGGGGAAGGTGGTGCTGGTGGATTTCTGGGCCACCTGGTGCGGGCCCTGCGTGGCCGAGGTGCCCAATGTCGTGGCGGCCTACGACCGGTTGCACCCCAAGGGTTTCGAGATCCTGGGCATCAGCTTCGACGAGGACGCCGACGCGCTGAAGGCCTTCACGGCCAAGCACAAGATGGCGTGGGCCCAGTACTTCGACGGAGCCGGTTGGAAGAACAAGTTCGGCTCGGAGTTCGGCATCCGGGGCATCCCGGCGATGTGGCTCATCGACAAGAAGGGCAACCTGCGCGACCTCGAGGCCCGGAGCGACCTCGCCAAGAAGGTCGAGGCACTGCTGGCCGAACCCTGAACCGCACGGAATCCGGCACCTTCCGAACCCGATCTCGACGTCGCCGCCCACCCGCCTCCCTTCGACCCGCCCCGTTCCAGAGTTCCATGAGCGACCTGATCCATCCCCGCAGCCCCCGGGAAACGATGTCCGGCTGGCTGTACCTGCCACGCTTCGTCGACAAGATCCGCCTTTCGCTGGCGGGACGCCTCCACGCCGACTACCAGCAGAACTTCGCCAAGCGCGGCTTCGACGCCCAGTGGCTCAAGGCGGCCGGCCTCGAGGCCGAGGCCTTCATCGAGGTGGTGCGGCACACGATCACCGACGGCCAGGTGGCCGATTGGGTGCGAAGGCACGTGCACCGTCCGGCCGAGCAGGCGGCCTTCAACCGGTGGTTGCTCGAATACGGCTCGGAAGCCGACCCGGAACTCCGGGCGCGACTGGCCCTGCGCAAGGAGCAGTCGGGACTGTCCCACCGCAACGACATCACGACCTTCGTGGACTACATCGACGCCGACGAGGGACGACAGACGCTCTGAGCCCACCGGGGCCGATGGGCATTTCCGGGTGCCTCAGGGCCCGGGTCGGCGTCCCTGCGACAACCACTGACGGGCGATCTGCTGCTGCCGCTCCAGGTCCCTTCTTCCGAAGGCTCGGGTCCCCGGGGCGGGGCTGCAGAGGGTCATGGCGCTTGCCTCCAATTCGAGGAGACGGCTTTCGGGTGTCACCACAAGGTCGCGTGGCCTGCGCCCCAGGGCGTCGGTGGCGATGGTCGATGCTCCAGCCTCCAGCAACGCCTTGAGGGAGTTGGTCTCGGCGCTGATGGCGGCGAGGTGCAATGGCGTGCCGCCGGTGAAGTCCACCATCGTCCCGCGAAACTGGGGCCGTGCCGGTCGGGATCGTGTCTCGAGGTTCGCTCCATTCGTCAACAGGAGCCTCACCGCGTCTCCGGCACCCGCCGAGGCGGCATGGTGCAGCGGTGTGAGGCCGCGCGCATCGAAGACCTCGGACCGGGCCCCGGCCTGAAGCAACAGGCCGATGGCATTCGTGGCGTTGCGAATCGCGGCGAAATGCAACAGGGATCGTCCTTGATGCGGTTCGGTGTGGTCGGGGGAAACCCCCGCACGGAGCAACACTTCCAGGAGTTCCGGTCGGTCGAGGGCGACCGCCACGGCAGCCGGGGAAACCCCGAAGCCGTTTTGCGTCTGGGCCGACCCGGGATCGAGGCGGATGCAGTCCTTCAGGAGGCCAATCCTGCCAAGATAGACCGAGTCGAAGACGCTTTCGCGGAGATCCATGGCCCGCAATTGCACCTCGATCTCCCTACGGCCCGTCACCATGGCGATGCCCAGCGGCGAGAGTCCCCATGGGTCGAGGGCCTTCGGGTCTGCGCCGGCGGCGAGAAGATTCTTGAGGATGGGGATGTCGGCGTGTTCGGCGGCCGCATGGAGCAATCCCCGGCCCCACACGGCGTTCGTGATCACCCCGGGCGAGCGCACCAGCAGATCCCGCAGCACCTCGTGGCGGCGGCCGATCACCGCCGAGAAGGGATCCCAGGCCACTCCATGACCATGGAGCAGGTCGATGATCGCCGTCCGCTTCAGGTCCACCGCCCGCCGCAACGGCGTCAATCCATCGGGGCGGGCACGCTGCATGGAGCCGGGATCCGAAGCGACGATCGAAGCCACCGCCGCCGCGTCGCCCGCCTCGATGGCCAGGAACAGGTCCGTCTTGGCCGTCCGGCTGGCGGCGATGGATGGGAAGTCGGTGGCCGAGGCCAGGCGGGCAGGCGTCTCGCCCAGCGCGTTGGTGGCATCGAGGCGCGCCCCGCGGGCGACGAACCACTCGAAAAGCTCCTGGCCTCCTTCGCGCGCGGCGAGGTGCAACGGCGTGTCGCCCCGGGAATCCCGGGCATTGAAATCCACGCGATCGGGCAGGAAGAGGTTTCCGGGCAAGCCCAGGAAAAACAGCGGGTTGTTGCCTCCGCGGAGGGAAGCCAGACCGTGCAGGGGAGTCCTCCCTTGTTGGTCGGCCGCTCCCAGGCGGGCACCCGACCGGACGAGCATCGCCAGGCACTCGGCGACGCCATTCCACGGCCACGCCCCTTCCAGGAGCAGGTGGACCGCGGTCCGACCGTTGCGATCGACGGCCTGCGGGTCGGCCCCGGCAGCCAGCAAGGCCTCGAACACCCTGGGTCGATCGGCGACACCCGAAGCGGCGGCGAGGTGCAGCGCAGTGCGACCATCGGCATCCCGCGCGTCGATCGAAGGACGGGCCTTGAGGAGTGCGGACAGCAGGCGGGAGTCGCGCGCCGCCGCGGCCGCCTCGTGCAGCGGCGTCCGGCCCATGGCGTTGGTGCGGCGGACATCGGCGCCGCCGGCCAGAACGGCGGCCAGGATCTCGGACTCCCATCCCTGTCGAGCCAAGTGATGCAGGGTGGTGTCGCCTGCCGAATCTGGGGCATCGAGGCTTCGGGATGCCTTCTGCAGGACGGAGAGCAGTTGGACCCGTTCGGACTCCCCGAGAAACTCGCGCGGATCCAGGGCCATCGAGAGCGCCGACTGGCCGGCCTGATTGGTGGCGCGAACATCGGCCCCGGAGGCCAGGAAGAACGCGACCGCAGACGGAACATCCATTATGGGAGTCTCACGCCTGGGTACGATGTCGATGTCGAGGAAGACGGAGAAGAACAGGTCGAATGTCCTGCGCACCGGTGTGGGTTCAGGCCAGACGAAGTCTTGCAGGAGCCAGGTGCCGACCGGATGCCTTCGCCGTCGCTCCAACCAGTCTGAAGGGGGCAGAGTGAGCGAGTTTCGACGGGGGTTGCGGATCGAACGGTGGAGGACCGTGTTGCCCTCGGGATCGGTCGCCCGGGGATCGCTGCCGAGATCCATGAGCACCGAAGCGGTGGCCAGGTCCGCCTGCAGTGCGGTCACGAGCAGCGGGGTGAGTCCCTGAGCATTCCGGGACTCGAGGCGATCGGGGCGCAACAGGGCTGGCAACGGCGCCTCGTCGTCGGTCGGCGCTGCGTGATCCAAATAGCGAGCGTCCAGGCTGGTCATGCCGGTGACGACGCCATGCCCGGGGCCGGCCAGCGCGGCAGAAAGGCTTCCGAGGAGGACCCCGACCGCGACCCTTGAAGCGATCCAGCGCAGGAACCGTTTCGTCACCCCAGGAATCGATTCGAAGAGACCTGCGACGGGTGTGGGGAGGAGCATGGGCGACCTGGCGTATCAGCTCACATTGAGTTCGCGGCGGATGCCGAACTTGTCCACCCGTTTGCGCAAGGTGGCCCGGGTGATGCCCAGGAGCTTGGCGGCGCGCACTTGGTTGCCCTGCGTCTCCTTGAGGGCCTCGATCACCAATTCGCGCTCCACCGCCGGCAGCACCTTGATGCCGCTCTGGAGGCGGGCCCAGCGGAAGAGCTGGAGGACCAGCGGGCGGATGTCCCCGGCCAAGGCGGGATCGGTCCCGACCGGGGCGGTGGAGGGCGCCGCCGCCGACGACGCACCCGGGTTGGAGGCGGATGCAGGAACGGACGCCACCGGAGTCATTCCAGGCGCAACCGGAGCGGAAGGGGGGGCGTGCAACGCCGGTGCAACCGGACCAGGAACCCGGGCGGCCATGGCGGCCGGTTGCAGCACCTCGGCCGGAAGATCCGACTCGAGGATCGCCGGGCCCTTCGACACCACGACGGCCCGTCGGAGCACGTTCTCCAGTTCCCGCACGTTGCCGGGCCAGTGGTAGGCCTCGAGGATTGCGAGGGTCCGCTCGCCGATGGACTTGGGCGCACCGGCCGTCCCCCCGATCTTGCGCAGGAAGAAGTCCACCAGCAGCCGGATGTCGCCCTGCCGTTCGCGCAGCGGGGGCATGTGCACCCGGACCACGTTGAGGCGGTAGAAGAGGTCCTCCCGGAATTCCCGGCGGGTGACGGCCTCCTCGAGCGGCTTGTTGGTGGCCGCAATGATGCGCACGTCGACCTGCAGGGTGGTGTTGCCGCCCACGCGCTCGAAGGTGCCGTTCTGGAGGACCCGCAGGATCTTGGTCTGGGTCGCCGGCGGCATGTCGCCGATCTCGTCGAGGAACAGCGTGCCCCGGTGGCATTGCTCGAACCGGCCAGGCCGCTGGGCGGTGGCGCCGGTGAACGCCCCCTTCTCATGGCCGAAGAGCTCGCTCTCCAGCAGGTTCTCGGGGATGGCCGCGCAGTTGATGGCCATGAAAGGCTCCTTGGCCCGGCGGCTGTTCTGGAAGATCGACCGTGCCACCAGCTCCTTGCCGGTGCCGCTCTCACCGGTGATGAGCGCCGTGGCGTCGGAGGCGGCGAGCTGGCCGATGAGCTTGAAGACCTCCTGCATCGGGGCGCTGCGGCCGATGACGCCGAGCTCATAGTCCTGGGGCTCGAGCTGCGGACGGAGCGCCACGGCCTGACGGGTGTCGCGTGCCGCCTTCAGCGCATCGGCGACCAACTGCTTGAGCCTCGGCACGTCGAAGGGCTTGAGCAGATAGTCATAGGCCCCAAGCTTCATGGCCTCGATCGCCGTCTGCGTTGTGCCGTAGGCGGTCATCAGGATGACCGGGAGATGTGGGTCCAGCTGCCGAATGCGCCGGAGCGTCTCCAAGCCATTCAATCCGGCCATGCGGATGTCGCTCAAGACGAGGTCGGGCTTGACCCGGGGGATGATCCGCAACCCCTCTTCGCCACTGGACGCCGTGTGGAGCTCAATGCCCGAGGCGTCGAAGATCCGGCGGAACGAGTATTGAACATCCGCCTCGTCATCAATGAGCAGCAGTTTTTCCATCAGACGTCCGAACCTTACGGACATCGCTTGGAGGTGGCAACACCGGCCCCGAGGAGACGGCAGGGGCAGGGCGGATTCATCGGTCGTTGGACCGCGGACGAACCGCCCACGAACTGCCGGCTTGCCGCCCGAAGCACCTCTGCGTTGATCTCCCCATGCGAACGGGATGGCTGGCATGGCTGGGATGGCTGAACGCCTGGATCGGCGCCTTCGCGCTCATGGGCGGGGAGTTGAGGCGGACCTTCCGTTCCACCCGGCCCGTGCCCGACCTGCCGTACCTCCAGGAGGCCGGCTCGCAGGTGGCCTCCGCGACGCCGCTGACCGCGATCGCCATCCACCGGGGAACGGTCGTGGCCGGGACGGCGAGTGGCCTGCTCCGCCTCGACGGACGCCAGTGGGTCCCGGTCGCGGGCCCCACCCAGGGCGTGCAGCGCCTCGTGGTGGCCGGGGACCGCCTCTGGGCCATCACCAACCCGGGACTCTGGGTGCAGGATCCCGGGGGATGGCGCCCGGTGACGACCGAGACGGTCGGGGATGTCGTCGGGTTCCGCGACGAGGTGTACGCCGCGGCAGGATCGGAGCTTCGGCGGGTCCGCGAGCGGTCGCTGGAGGCCGTGCCCGGCGGCAAGGCCCGCTTCAACATCGTCCGGCTGGTCGTTCATCAGGACCTGATCCACGCGGTGGGCGGAGGCCGCGTGAGCCCGCATGCCCTCGGAAGGTTCGGCGGCGAGGATGCCTACACCTGGCCGGCCGACCTCGGATGGGACTGGGGAGAACCTCCCTCCAAGGTCACGCGCGACGCCCTCCCGCTCGGCTCCTCGCTGGTGATCGCCACGGACCGCGGCCTGGGGATCCTGCGCGGCATGTCGATGACCTCCGTCCGGGGCGAGCAGGGGCTTCCCTTCGAGGACACGCTCAGCCTGGCCCGGGGCTTCACCAACGACCTCTGGATCGGCACGTCGCGCGGCGCCATCCGGAGGGTGGGGGACCGCTTCGATTATTTCGCCGGGCGTCGTTGGGTGCCGGGCGAGCGGGTCCACGCCATCGCCGTGGACGGGCTGTCGGTGTTCCTCGCGACGGACCGGGGCCTCGGCGTGATCGAATACCGGCCGTACACGCTGGCCCGGAAGGCGGACTACTACGAGCGTCACCTCGAGGAATGGGGACAGAAGCGCCTCGGGTTCGTGCACAAGCTCGAATGGGATGCCGGCCGGGGACGCTTCGTCCGGGAGATCAGCGACAACGACGGCGGCTACAGCGGCAACTACCTGGCGGCGCAGTGTTACCGGTATGCGGTGACCGGCGATCCGGAGGCCCGCCGCGAGGCCACCAACACCTTCCATGCCCTGCGCTGGCTGGAGGGGATGACCGGCATCCCGGGGTTTCCGGCGCGCTCCGCGTGGGTCAAGGGCGAGGTGGGACACCAGGCCGGCCACGGCTCGGGCGGGTATGCCGCCGAGTGGCACGACACGCCGGACGGGAAGTACCAGTGGAAGGGTGACACCTCGAGCGACGAACTGTGCTCGCAGTTCTACGCCATCGGGCTCTTCCTCGAACTGGCGGCACGGGACGCCGAGGTGGACCAGGCCAAGGACCACTTGGCTCGCATTGCGTCGCATCTGGTTCGCAACCGATGGAAGCTCATCGACCTCGACGGCAAGCCGACCCGCTGGGGACGCTGGGACCCGGAGTATTTCCAGAGCGACGAAGGCAAATACGATCGTGGATTGCAGGCGCTCGAATTGCTTTCTTTCATCAAGACGGCCGAGGTCTGGACCGGCGAAGGCGTCTTCACGGCGGCCTACCGGGACCTCGTGCGGCTCGGGTATCCGACGTTCACGCTTCGGGCCCGGAACACCTTTCCGCCGGACAGCGTC
>JBIKMQ010000063.1:0-8533 GCA_044359215.1 Candidatus Chromulinivoraceae bacterium | reverse complement strand
GCGTTCTTGCTGGAGAGCAGGTGGCGCTTTCCGGCGTGCTGGGTGAGCACCTTGCCGCTCGCGGTGATTTTGAACCGCTTGGAGACGGACTTCTTGGTTTTGATTCCCTTCGGACGACGCATAAAACAGGACCTTTTCGATGAGACGAAAGAACCGAAAGATTACCGGCCTGCGCCCCCGGATCAAGCCGTATTTTGACGTCGATGGGGTCGGTCCTCACTATTGACACAAACCTGCGTCCAGCTGCCCCGGAGTGAGCCGCAGGCGCCCAAGGGATCCCGAACGCCCCATCAGGGATTTCGAGGGCCCATCGGGCGATCCAGGGCGTAGGGCGGCCGGCACGCCACCGGTAGGCAGGCCAGCTTGTGTCAAACGTGAGGACCTCAGCGACCCCTCAGGGTTTCCGGGTGGCGGGAGGCGGGGTGGTGCCGGCACCGGAGGTGGAGGACGGATTCCACGGGGTGCCGCCGCGGATCGTCGTGCGCGTCTGGCCCATCAGGTCGGGCTTGGTGGTCACCGCCTCTCCAAGCATCCGGCCGCTGGGATCGGTGAAGCGGGTCTTGGAGCGCCCCATCAGGTCGGGTTTGGTGGTGACGCCTTGGCCGAGGGTCGACCCGCTCGGGTCCTTGAAGGTGGTGCGGGATTTGCCCAAGGGGTCGGGCTTGCGGGTCACGGCTTCACCGAGCTTCCGACCGGAAGCATCGCGGACCACCGTCCGGGAATCGCCGATGAGGTTGGGGCGGGTCGTGACCGCCTCGCCAACCTTGCGACCCTGGGCATCGCGCAACTCCGTGCGGGTGCGCCCCAGCAGATCCGGCTTGGAGGTCTTGGCCTCGGAGGGCTTGAAGGGCTTGTCCTCCGCCCGAAGCGGACCAACGCCGGCCGCGAGCGCGCCGACCAGGAGGAAAATGGCGAAGGAGAGTCGGTTCGTCCGGGGAGTCATGGATGGGGAGGCGGATGGCCGGGATGCCGGGATGCCGACGGGCCGGGTGAGCCGAACGTTCGTCGATCCTGTCAGCGGGCGCAAGACGCCGGACGACCACTCGACACGGCCCGCACGGGGATCGGCCTCGTCATCACGAGGTCGGTTCCCCATCGACAGGAATGGCCGGGTTCCGACACGTGCGGAGAGCAACAATCACCAAGATGGCCATCGCAGCCGCCCGGATGGGCCAGAACGACGGACCATCGTCCGGCAATTCGGGGGAGGCCCGCCGTGGTCGGGGATCTTTGGCTTTTGCCTTCGCGTCGGATCCGGGCCAGACTTGCCTCCGCTCAATGAACGCACCCATCCGTGTCGCTGTGACCGGCGCCGCCGGTCAGATCGGTTACTCCCTCCTGTTCCGCATCGCCTCTGGCGCGATGTTCGGACCCACCCAACCGGTCATCCTCCACCTCATCGAGATCGAGCCCGCGCTGAAGGCCCTCGGCGGCGTGGTGATGGAACTCGACGACTGCGCCTTCCCCCTCCTGCAGGGCGTGGTGCCGACGGCCAGCCTCGACGAGGGCTTCCGAGGCGTGAACTGGGCGCTGCTCGTGGGCAGCGTGCCTCGCAAGCAGGGCATGGAGCGCAAGGACCTGCTCGGCATCAACGGCAAGATCTTCACCGGCCAGGGCCAGGCCATCCAGCGCAACGCCGCCTCGGATGTCCGCACGCTGGTGGTGGGCAACCCCTGCAACACCAACTGCCTCATCGCCATGAACGCGGCGAAGGACGTGCCGTCCGACCGCTGGTTCGCGATGACCATGCTCGACCAGAACCGCGCCAAGACGCAGTTGGCCAAGAAGGCCGCCGTGCGCGTCGACCAGGTCTCCAACATCGCCATCTGGGGCAACCACAGCTCGACGATGTACCCCGACTTCTACCAGGCCCGCATCGGCGGCAAGGCCGCCACGTCGGTCATCAACGACGAGGCCTGGTTCAAGGACTCCTTCATCCCCACCGTGCAGAAGCGCGGGGCGGCGATCATCGAGGCCCGCGGGCTGAGTTCGGCGGCCTCGGCGGCCAACGCCGTGGTGGACACCGTGCGTGCGCTGACGACCCCGACCCATCCCGACGACAGCTTCAGCGTCGCCGTCTGCTCGCAGGGCGACTACGGCATCGAGAAGGGGCTCATCTTCAGCCACCCGACCCGCAGCGACGGTCAGCGCTGGGAGATCGTCCAGGGCGTGCCGATCAACGAGTTCAGCCGCGCCAAGATCACGGCCACGGAGAACGAGCTGAAGGAGGAGAAGGCCCTGGTGGCCGACTTGCTCCCGAAGGCCTAAGGCCTTTCCCCGGACGAGGCTCTCCCCGGACGGGATTTCCAAGCGCCGGAATGACAAAACGCCCCGACCTCGCGGTCGGGGCGTTGTTGTTTCGACTCCGGTCCACCCGATCGGACGGATCGTGGGGATCGAAATCGGTCTCAGGCCAGCTTGGAGAGCAGTTCCGCGTTGGTCTTGTGCTTCTTGAGGGCGGCGATGAGAGTCTCCATGGCCTCGACCGGTTGGAGGTCGGTCATCATCCGGCGCAGCTTGCGGATGGCGTCGATCTGGTTCGGCGGGAAGAGCTTCTCCTCCTTGCGGGTTCCCGACTTGGGGATGTCGATGGCCGGGTAAAGCCGCCGCTCGGAGAGCTTCCGGTCGAGGATGAGCTCCATGTTGCCCGTGCCCTTGAACTCCTGGAAGATCAGCTCGTCCATCCGGCTGCCGGTGTCCACCAGCGCGGTGGCAAGGATGGTCAGCGAGCCTCCCTCCTCGACCTTGCGGGCCGAGGCGAACATCTTGCGGGGAATCTCCAGGGCGCGGGCGTCGACACCGCCGGTCATCGTCCGGCCGGAGCCGCCGTGCACGGAGTTGTAGGCGCGGGCCACGCGGGTAATGGAATCGAGCAGGACGAACACATCCTTGCCCGCCTCCACCATGCGGCGGCAGCGTTCGATCATCAGGCGGCTCAGGCGCACGTGCGTCTCCAAGTCCTGGTCGTTGCTCGAGGCCACCACCTCGGCCTTCACGCTGCGCTGGAAGTCGGTGACCTCCTCGGGCCGCTCGTCGATCAACAGCACCAAGCAATGCACCTCGGGGTGGTTGGTGGTGATGGCGTTGCAAATCTGCTTGAGGATCGTGGTCTTGCCGGTGCGCGGCGGCGCGACGATCAATCCGCGGGTCCCTTTGCCGATGGGGGTCACCAGGTCGATGATGCGCGTCTCGAGGGCCTCGGGCGTCGTCTCGAGCTGGAACTTGTCGATGGGATCGATGGTGGTGAGGTTCTCGAAGCGCATCGCATGCAGGTAGTCCTGGTAGGACTTGCCATTCACTTCGATGACCTCGCGCATCTGCGGGCTGCTGCCCCGGTGGGGCGGATTGACCGAGCACTTGATCTGGCATCCCTCGCGCAGGGCCAACCGCTTGATGGAATCAGGCGTCAGGAACACGTCGGTGGGCTTGGGCGCGTAGTTGCCCTTGGAGGACCGAAGGAACCCGAACCCCTTCTCGGACATCTCCAGCCACCCCTCCATGATCACCGGCTCGGCCTGCGGCTGCTGAGGTCCGCCGCCTTGGCCCCCGCCCTGACCGCCACCCTGGGGCTGATAGCCGCGATGACCGCCGCCCTGCCCCCCTTGGCCGCCTTGGCCGCCTTGGCCGCCTTGGCCACCACCCTGGCCACCCCCCTGATGGTGACGCTGGTTCTGGTGGCCGCCATGCCGATGGTGATGGCCCCCGTGACGCCGCCCGCCGCCTTGGCGGAAACCGCCATGGCCGCCGCCCTGGCGGAACCCGCCCTGCTGGCCGGATTGGCCGGATTGGCCTTGGGGAGTCTGACCTCCTTGAGGGCCCGCGGCATCGCCGCCGGAGGGTCTCCATTCGCCCGGTTCGGACGGAGGAGCGGATTGCGCTGCAGGCGGAGCCGCCTGTTGGGACTCCGAGGGCCGGGGAACGGAGTCCTCCGGCGGATGCTGATTGCTCATGTGCTATGGTGCGTCGGAAGAGCCCGATCCCAGAGATGCGGCGGAAGCATGGGCCGCGGGAATGTTGACTTGGGGAAGCCGCAGGGAGAAGAAACTCCGAGGCGGTCAGGCTTCAGACCAAGGACAATTAGAGTCCGTTGCCGTCCCGGGCAACTGCTTTTTTGGCCCGCAGGCCATTTTTCACCTGTTCTCCGCGATCGGCTCGGATTCACTGCGCCCCATGACCGTTGATTTGGCCTATGGGCGGGGCTGGCTCCCGGTGGACTTCCCGGACGGGGTCACGACGGTGATGGAACCCAGGCACCTTCCCCGGCTCGCCGACGAGCGCGCCGCCGTCCTCGATGCGTTGGAGTCCCCGACGGGCTGCCCGCCATTGCGGCAGTGGCTGCACCCCGGATGCCGCATTTGCATCCTGTTCACCGACATCACGCGGGCCACGCCCAATGAGCGGATCATCCCCTGGCTGCTGGCCCACCTCGAGGCGGCGGGGGTCCGGCGGGACCAGGTCACCCTGCTCTGCCAACTGGGCACGCACCGCCCCTGCACCCGTACGGAACTCGAGCAGATGCTCACGCCGGAAGTGGTGGCTGGTTGGCGGGTGATCAACCACGAGCCGTTCGACCACGCGGCGTGCGTGGCGCTGGGCACCACGCGCTCCGGCGTGCCGGCCCGGATCAACCGCCATTGCGTCGAGGCCGACGTGCGCATCGTCACCGGGTTCATCGAACCGCACTTCTTCGCCGGCTTCAGCGGCGGACCCAAGGGCATCATGCCCGGGGTGGCCCACGTGGACACGGTGATGTGCAACCACGGGGCCGTGAACCTTGGCCATCCGAACGCCTGCTTCGGCCGCTGCGAGGGCAACCCGGTGTGGGAGGAGATGCTGGACATCGCCCTGCGCGTGGGCCGGAGCTTCCTGCTGAACGTGACCCTGGATGCCCGCCGGGGCATCACCGGGGTCTTCGCGGGCGACCTCGCCGAAGCCCACCGGATGGGCCGGGAACGCGTCCGCCAATCGGCCATGCAGGCCGTGGAGGCGCCGTTCGACGTGGTGGTGACGACCAACTCCGGCTATCCGCTCGACCAGAACCTGTACCAGGGCGTCAAGGGCATGTCGGCCGCGGCCAGGATCGTCCGTCCCGGCGGGACGATCATCCTGGCCGCCGAGTGCTCGGAAGGCATCCCGGCAGGCAGCCCGTATGACGCCTTGCTGCGCGAATCAGGGTCCATCGAAGACGTGCTGGCACGCCTGGCGACGCCCGGGTTCTCCCGGCCGGAACAGTGGCAGGCCCACCTCCAGGGGGTGGTGCAGTCCAAGGCAAGGGTCCTGGTCCACTCGTCCATCCCCGACGAGGTGCTGCGCGGGGCGCATCTCGAACCTTGCCCGGACATCGCCGGCGCGGTGCGTGAGGCACTCCGGCAGGCCGGGCCAGGGGGGCGGGTCGCCGTCCTGCCCCTCGGTCCGCTGACCATCCCATATCTGGCGGACACCTGAATCCAGCCGACCCGGACGAGCCGAACGGGGCACCCTCAAAATCGCCGAGTGGCTTGACGCTGGGGCAGCTCAAGGCCTACCGTGGCGGCCGGTCGGTGGTCGTAGATCAATGGTAGATCCCCAGATTGTGATTCTGGTCGTTGCGGGTTCGAGTCCCGTCGGCCACCCCACCGCTCCTCCGTCGGGTCCATTTTGTCGGGCCCATTTTTAGTTGGGTACGCTTTGTCGGCCCCATTCCCATCGGCCCCATTCCCATCGGCCCCATTCCCATCGGCCCCATTTCAGGAGGGGTCCCACGGGTTGCCCTTCGGGCAGGTCCCTGAGGCGAAGTTTATTGAGAACATGGGCCTGTGGCGAAAAACGACGACGTCATCGGATGGCTCCAAAGGCCGGGACGACGCGCCGGGAAGCCAAGCCCTTTCCGGCAGATTTTTTGGGTCATTCCTCACGGAACCTGGAACTGAGCGAACAACTCCGGCCGAAAGGTTCCAAGGCAGGAGCCTCGAAACTCCCAGGCGTTTCCAGAGACTCCCCAACCGATCGCTCGGCTCCCTTGACCATGACCGGGAACGGGAACGATGTTTTCGGCGGGCGGTTTCCTTGGAAAGTGGGTTCGCCGGGAGGGTGAGATGATTCCGGAGTCCCGACCGTCTGGCGACCGGCCTCGCCAACCCACGGGGCACGACTGCAGGCACCGACTACTTCTGCTCCGAGTACCAGGCCATCTGGATGTTCTCGAGGATCTTCTCGTTGGAAGCCTCGGGCTTGTCGCCGAAATCGGGCAACTCGCAGACCATCTTGTGCAGCTTCGGAAAGCTCAGCTTCAGCGGATCCTGTTCCGGATGGGCATCCATGAGGGCCCAGGCGATCTCGTCGGCATCGTGCCAGGTCAGTTTCATACGATGGCCGAGTATGGCCCGGGATGGCGCGAGGCGAAAGGGGAGGCGGGAAAATTCGCCGTGAACTCCGACGGCTGTCTCTCTCGGGGTGCAGCGGGGTTGCCCCCACCATCGGCATGCCTCACCGCCCGGTCCGGGCCCACAGCTCGTAATGATACAGGGCCGCCACCGCCAGCGAGTGCCTCACGGTGCCCCGCGTCACCAGCGACGGGATGTCCGAAGCGGGGACCAGGCGGACGGCGATGTCCTCGGAGTCGTCCAGTTCCAGGTCGCCGACCTTCCGGCAGTTCCGCACCAGAACCGTCCGGCAGCGGTTGCTCTGGATCGCCGAGTTGGGCAGCACGCACCCGATCTCGATCGCGCCCTCGCCGGCATACCCGGTCTCCTCCCGCAACTCACGCAGGCCGGCAGCCACCGGATCGGTCTCGCCCGGGTCCATGATGCCGCCGGGCACCTCGAGCTCCACCGAGGCCACCCCGTGCCGGAACTGTTCCACCAGCACCAAGTCGCCCGCCTCGGTGATGGCGACCACGTTCACCCAGTCGGCGCAGTCCATCACGTAGAAGTCGCGTTCGACCCCGTTGCGGGGGCTGCGGCGACGCACTGACCGGAGCTGGAAGATGCGGTAGTCTCCCAGGGGCGCCTCGCCCAGCTCGGGCCACGGCCGGACAGTCACCGCCGACGGACTTGGTCCTGTCGCCGGCAGATCGGGTCCCGGCAGGTCGGCCGCCGCCAGGGAGCCCGACTGGGCGGCCCAACCGCCGGCCATGGCACGCAGCAGGTGGCCGAGCGCCTCAGGCTGGGTGCGCCCCGTCGCGGCGGCCAGTTGCAGGCTGCGTCGATGCAATTGGGCGGCCATCTCCGGGCACTTGGCCGGGGGACAGCCGAGGCCCTCGAGCACCGAGGCGATGGCCTGGAGGGTTTCCGCATCCATGGACAAAAAACGGCGGATGGGGGGTGCCCCGTCCGCCGTGTCGGGTCGCCGGGGAACCGGCCCGCCGGGGTTACTTGATGGTGGCCCGGTCGACGATCTTGACGCTCTCCACGCCCTGGCGTTTGACCGGACGGTCCTGACGCGCCGTCTCGCAGGTGGCCAGCTTCTCGAGCACGTCGTCACCCTTGATGAGCTTGCCGAAGGCGGTGTACTGCCGGTCCAGGAAGGTGGGGTCTCCGTGGCAGATGAAGAACTGGCTGCCTGCGGAATCGGGGTCCTGCGAACGGGCCATGGAGATCACGCCGCGCTTGTGGGAGCGCTCGTTGAACTCGGCCTTGATCTTGTAGCCCGGGTCGCCGGTGCCCCAGCGGTTCTGCTGGGCCTCGTCCTTGGTCAGCGGATCGCCGCCCTGGATCATGAAGCCCTTGATGATCCGGTGGAACGCCGTGCCATCGTAGAAGCCCTTCTTGGCCAGGGTCTTGAAGTTCTCGACGGTCTTCGGGGCCACGTCCGGCCAGAACTCGATGACCATGTCGCCGGCGACGGTCTTGATGACGGCGACCTCGTTGTTGCTGTTGCTCACTGGGGTTTCTTTCTTGTCGGTTTTGGTGGGGGCCTTGTCTTCGGCAGACACGGCGAGGCCGCAGAGAAGCGCGGCGGCCAGCGCGAAAAGGACTCGTTTCATGTCCAGCCAATCAACAGCACGAAGGCCCGTCTGTCACGCCGAGAAACAGGACGGCCCGACGACGGCACGGGCCCCGGCGACGGGGCCGGGCGTCACCAGGCCAGCACCATCATCACGGCACCGGCGCACATCACGCAGGCACCGGCGAGGCGCCGGGGGAACTGTGGCTCTCGGAAGAACGCCCTGCCGAGGAGGACGCTCAAGACCGCCGACAACTGGAAGAACGACAGCGCGAGCCCCGTGGACAACCGGTCCAGCACCGCGAGGGTGCTCGACTGCATCAGGCCCGTCGTGATCCCCAGCGCGAGGCCGACCGGCAGCAGACGCCGGGCTGCGTGCGGATCCCGGGGACAGGCGCCCCGGGCCCGCCACGCGAAGGGAATGGCCACGAGAAACCCCAGCAGCACCCACGCGGCGAAGGCGCTGGAAGGATCGGAGGCCGCAACCGCCCGCCTCAGGGTCACGGCCTCGGCCGAGGAGACGACCAGCGCCAGGAAGCGCAGTTGCACCCCACGTTCGGACAGAAAGCCCCAGGATCGTCCGGGTGTGGCCGATGCAGCCGACGCCCCG
>JBIKMQ010000062.1:0-8562 GCA_044359215.1 Candidatus Chromulinivoraceae bacterium | reverse complement strand
CGTCCAGCCCACCGCATGGAAACTCTTGATGATTATGAGCCAGAGCAACGGATTCATGAAGGCGCTGAAGTGCCGTGAGTGCGGCCGGGAATACCCCCTGGGGGCCACCCATGTCTGCGAGTTCGATTTCGGCCCGCTGGAGGTCGCCTACGACTATGAGCGCATCCGCCAAAACCTGACGCGCGAGAGGATTTGCTCCCGGCCCCAGACCATGTGGCGCTACCGGGAACTGCTCCCGATTGCCGGCGAGCCGACCGTGGGGGCCAAGGTGGGCTATACCCCGCTGGTCAAGGCCGACCGTCTCGCGGCCCGCCTCGGGATCCGGGAGCTCTGGGTCAAGAACGACGCGGTGAACTACCCCACGCTGTCCTTCAAGGACCGGGTCGTGAGCGTCGCGCTGAGCCGATCGGTCGAGCTGGGCTTCAAGACGGTCGCCTGTGCTTCGACGGGCAACCTGGCCAACTCGGTCGCGGCAAATGCAGCGGCCTCCGGCCTGCACTGCTATGTGTTCATCCCGTCGGACCTCGAGCAGGGCAAGGTCGTCAATTCATTGGTCTACGGGGCCAACGTGGTCGGCATCCGCGGCCATTATGACGAGGTCAACCGGTTGTGCGCCGAGATCGCCGGCAAGTACGGCTGGGCCTTCGTCAACGTCAACATGCGCCCCTACTACGCCGAGGGCTCGAAGAGCATGGGCTTCGAGATCCAGGAGCAGTTGGGCTGGAGGATCCCCGAGCACACGGTCGTCTGCATGGCTTCAGGGTCGCTGCTGACCAAGATCCACAAGAGTTACCAGGAGTTTTCCAAGCTGGGGCTGTCCCAGAACACCCCCTGGAAGATCCACGGCGCGCAGGCGACTGGATGCTCGCCGATTTCCACGGCCCAGAAGGCCGGTCTCGATTTCTTCAAGCCGGTCAAGCCCAACACCATCGCCAAGTCGCTGGCCATCGGGACGCCCGCCGACGGCTTCTATGCGTTGAAGGTGATGAAGGAGACCGGGGGCCATGCCGAGGATGTCAGCGACGACGAGATTCGCGAAGGCATCCGCCTGCTGGCCGAGACCGAGGGGATTTTCGCGGAGACGGCCGGTGGGGTCACCGTCGGGGTCGCCAAGAAGCTCATCGCCCAGGGGAAGATCCCGGCGGACTCCAGCGCGGTCTTGTGCATCACGGGCAACGGGCTCAAGACGCTCGAGGCCATGCTGGGCCACTGCGGTGAGGCCCGGGTCATCAAGCCCAGCCTGAGGGAGTTCGAGACGCTGCTGGATTCGGATCGGGCCGGCGAGCTCGCCTCCCGCTGATGGCCGTTGGACCCGCGGTCCGGGGCCACCCCCCTGAAATCGCCCGCGGTGGGGTTGGCCATCGGGATTGGGCCTCCGACCCTCCCCCTCCGACGCTTTTCGTCCAACTACATGTCCCCGAGGTACAGGTGGCGGTTTCGCCAGAGGTAGGTCGCCCCGCTGAACAGGGTCAGGATCACCGCGACCCATTGTGAGGCCTGTTCAAGGGTCTCGATCCAGGGCCTGCCCAAGAGGGGCCACGAGAACACGATTTTCCCGGCATCCCCCCATTCCGGGTGGCTCATCAGCAGAAGGGTGGCCAGGATGGTGGTGATCTGGGAGATCGTCTTGTGTTTGCCCAGACGTTCGGCCGCCAGCACGACGTGCTTCGAGGCCGCCAGCAATCTCAGGCCGGTGATGGCCAGTTCACGGCCGACGATGACGGCCACCATCCAGGCCGCGATCCGGTCCAACTCGATGAAGGCGATGAACGCCGAGCAGGTGAGGATCTTGTCCGCCAATGGATCCATGAGGGTGCCAAAGTCGGTGATCAGCCGCCGCTCCCGCGCGATCTTCCCATCCAGGTAGTCGGTGAGGCTGGCCAGGCCGAAGAGCAGGAGGGCGCAGGTCCGGTTCCCAGGGAAACCGGCGAAGACCGCCACCCAGACGAGCCCTGTCAGGGCGAACCGGGAGACCGTCAATCGGTTGGGGAGGTTCATGGTTCGTTCTTCGGCGCGGCATGACTCACGGCGCGGTCGGAGCGGGATGTCAGCGGGCCGGAGCGGATCGGAACAGGCGTCGCACCGTCGTCAGGAGCGTGTCCATCTCCTGGTCGGTGCCGATGGTGATCCGCAGGAACGCCTCGAGTCCCGGTGTGCTGAACCATCGGACGAGGATCTTCCGGTCCCGAAGCGCTTCGAGCCATTGGCGGGCCGGCGGCCCCGGGGGGCGCGCCAGGAGGAAGTTCGTCTGCGACGGTAGCACCTGCCAGCCCAGTCCGGTCAGTTCGCGCGCCAGGCGGGTTCTCGTTGCGATGACCTTTCGGAAATTGCCCCGGTAATAGGGAAGATCCCTGAGGGTCGCCTGCGCGGCCAACTGGCCGAGTCCGTTGACGTTGTAGCTGTCGCGGATGCGGTGCAGCGCGGCGATGAGCTCGGGATGTCCGACCCAGTAGCCCACCCGTTGGAAGCACAGCGAGTAGGCCTTCGAGAAAGTCCGCGACACGATGACGTGGGGGTGGCTCAGGCAGAGCTCGAGGGCGTTTTCATCGGCGAAGTCCACATAGGCCTCATCGAGGACCACCACCCCCTTCATGGCGGCGCACAGCGCGTCGAGTTCGCGGGTCGAAAACCCTCGCCCGCTCGGCGCATTCGGAGTGGTGATGAATGTCAACGCCGCCTTGAAATCCCATCGCCTTCCGGACCGGAGGCCGGCGACGGTTGGCAGTGAGAAATCCTCCAGGAGGGGCACCGGATGGAGGATGGCGCCATGGGTTTCGGCGAGGACCGGATACAGCGAATAGCTGGGGGAAAAGTACTGCACCCGATGCCGGGATGGTGCCTTGGGAGGGTTGCCGCCGCTGGGCTGTGGTTCCACGAACGCCCGGACTCCCAGGGCCAGCAATTCGTCCGAGCCGTTGCCGATGATGAGGTGATCCGGTGAACACCCGTGCAGGCGGGCCAGCTGCTCTCGGAGGGGGTGGGCTGTCGGGTCGGGATAGAGGCGCAGCCGTCCATCCACCGCCGCCGCCACCGCCGACAGCACCTTCGGAGAGGGCGGATAGGGGTTCTCGTTGGTGTTGAGCTTGATCAACCCCTTCACCTTGGGTTGTTCGCCGGGCACGTAGGCATGCAATCGGCGGACCAGGGGCCGGACCAGGTGGGTGGGGGATCCGTTGCGCTGGGAGGGTTTCGGCACGGCGATGTCGATGGATTCGGTGGGTGGACCGGCCGGGCGTCGGAGGGTGGGAACACCGCCCCCCGGCCTTCGATCCTTGGAGACAGGCTATTAGCACTCGGGCCCGTTCGACCAAAGGACAAACTCCGGGAACCTCGAAGGGCGGGGTGCGGAGGTTGCCGGGACCGAGGGGGTCGGGTGCCGGGGGGGGGGCTTGACCGCAACCGGATCCATCGCGGGGACAGGTTTTGGAAGGGGGCACCCGGGAAACACCCCGGGGCATGCGCGAACCATGAGGCGGCGCTTGCCTCGCCGGGGGGTGGACGTAGCTTTGCGCTCCCCGCTCCGGCGGGTCCGTTCATCCATGAGCCTCGAGTCCTTGTCGCAGCATCCCGATTCCTTCGTCCACCGCCACATCGGTCCCCGGCCCGGGGAATGGGATGAGATGGCCCGGGCCTGCGGGCATCCGTCGCTGGATGCCCTGGTCGAGGCCGCCGTGCCCGCCGCAATCCGACGGGCTGACGGGCTGGTCCTGCCCGGGCCGTTGGGCGAGGCCGCCGCCTTGGCCCGGCTCCGGTCGATCGCCGCGAGGAACCGGGTGTTCAAGTCGTACATCGGACTGGGCTACCACAACACGATCACCCCGCCGGTGATCCAGCGGAACATCCTCGAGAATCCCGGCTGGTACACCCAGTACACGCCCTACCAGGCGGAGATCTCGCAGGGACGCCTGGAGGGCCTGCTGAACTTCCAGACCCTGGTCTGCGACCTGACCGGGATGGACATCGCCAACGCGTCGCTGCTGGACGAGGCCACGGCCTGCGCGGAGGCGATGACCCTGTGCCGCCGGGTGAAGGAGGCCGATGCCCAGCGGAACACCTTCTGGATCGACTCGGATTGCCACCCCCAGAACATCGACCTGGTCCGGACCCGGGCCGAGGCGCTCGGGTTGCAGGTCGTCGTGGGCGACCGGAACCATCCGGCCTTCGGGCCCGAGGTGTTCGGCGCCTTGGTCCAGTACCCGGGGAGTTCCGGCGGGGTTTGGGATCCTTCGGCCCTGGTCGAGGCCGCCCATCAGGCCGGCGCGCTTGTCGTCTTCGCGGCCGATCTCCTCGCGTTGACCCTGCTCAAGACCCCCGGCGACTGGGGAGCCGATGTCGCCGTCGGCAGCGCGCAACGCTTCGGCGTGCCGCTCGGCTTCGGGGGGCCGCACGCCGCCTTCTTCGCCACCCGTGACGCCTTCAAGCGGTCCATGCCGGGACGCCTCGTGGGCGTCTCCAAGGATTCCCGGGGTCGGACGGCGCTCCGGCTCTCGCTCGGCACCCGCGAGCAACACATCCGGCGCGAGAAGGCCACCTCGAACATCTGCACGGCCCAGGCGCTCCTGGCCAACATGGCGATGGCCTACGCGGCCTACCACGGGGCGGAGGGGCTGAGGGCCATCGCCGCGAGGATCCACGGGTTGACCGGGCTGCTCGCGGCCGGCTTGCGCCGCCTCGGCCTGGTCACCGTCAACGCCGGGTTCTTCGACACGCTCACGGTGGAGGTGCCGGATGCGGCCGCGGTCCACCACGCGTCCGAATCGCTGGGGATCAACCTGCGGCGGATCAGTGCCACGCACGTCGGCGTGAGCCTCGACGAGACCGCGGGGCCTGAGGATGTCCAGAGGATCCTCACCGCCTTCCACCTGGGCCAGACCCCGCCGTTCACGCTGGGCGACCTGGAGATCGTCGTGCCGGTTCTCCCCCGGCGGACCAGCCCCTTCCTGACCCACCCGGTCTTCCGTCGGCATCGCAGCGAGACCGAGATGCTGCGCTACCTCCGGCGACTGGAGGCCAAGGACCTGTCGCTCTGCCACAGCATGATCCCGCTGGGCTCGTGCACGATGAAGCTCAATGCCTCGGCCGAGATGTTTCCGGTCAGCTGGCCCGAGTTCGGCGCGATCCACCCGTTCGCGCCGCTGTCCCAGACCCGGGGGTACCAGCAGCTCTTCGAGGAACTGGAGGCGTGGCTGGCCTCGTGCACCGGCTTCGCCGGCGTCTCGCTGCAGCCCAACAGCGGTTCCCAGGGCGAGTACGCCGGCCTGCTCATCGTGCGCGCCTGGCACCGCAGCCGTGGCGAGGGCCATCGCAACGTGTGTCTCATCCCGACCAGCGCCCACGGCACGAACCCGGCCTCCGCGGTGATGGCCGGCATGACGGTGGTCCCGGTGGCCTGCGACGGCGACGGCAACATCGACGTCGCGGACATCCGCCAGAAGATCGCCCTCCACGGCCCGGCCCTCGCGGCGCTCATGATCACCTACCCCAGCACCCACGGCGTGTTCGAGGTGGCGGTGAAGGACATTTGCCAGTGGGTCCACGAGGCCGGCGGCCAGGTGTACATGGACGGCGCCAACATGAACGCCCAGGTGGGGTTGACCTCGCCGGGAGCCCTGGGGGCGGACGTCTGCCACCTCAACCTCCACAAGACCTTCTGCATCCCCCACGGCGGCGGCGGACCGGGGGTCGGCCCGGTGTGCGTCGCGGCGCATCTGGTGGACTTCCTGCCGGGCCATGCGGTCGTGAACCTCGGTGGCGAGGATCCCATTGGGGCGGTCAGCGCGGCCCCGTGGGGCAGCGCCTCCATCTGCACCATCCCGTGGATGTACCTGCAGATGATGGGGGCCGAAGGCCTGACGGCGGCCACCCGCGTGGCCATCCTGAACGCCAACTACATCGCCCAGCGCCTGGAGCCCTATTTCCCGACGCTTTACCGGGCCAACGGGTGCGTGGCCCACGAATGCATCCTCGACCTGCGCCACTTCAAGAAGGTCACCGCCGAGGATGTCGCCAAGCGCCTGATGGACTACGGCTTCCACGCGCCCACGCTGAGCTGGCCAGTGGCCGGCACCTTGATGGTCGAGCCCACCGAATCGGAGCCCCGCGCCGAGTTGGACCGCTTCTGCGAGGCCATGATCTCCATCCACGCCGAGATCCTTGAGGTCGAGGAGGGGCGGGTGGATGCCCGCAACAACCTGCTCAAGAACGCCCCGCACACCGCCGACCAGATCGCTGCCGAGGCCTGGGATCGGCCCTACACCCGCGACCGGGCGGCGTTCCCGGTGGCCAGTCTGCGGGAGTTCAAGTTCTGGCCCGCCTCGGGCCGCGTCGACAACGTGTTCGGGGACCGGAACCTCGTGTGCTCCTGCGTGGGCATGGAGGCCTACTCGACCCAGCCGACGGGTTCCTGACGGGCCACGCGCCCTCCCGGCGCACGGTCCCGAGGGTCGGGTCTTGGGGGCGGCTGGCGGGTTGCCTCCTGTGGCGGGGGCTTCGTCGGCCATGCCGGGGAACGCGAGGCGGCCCGTGGGTGGATGGGAGGCGGGTGCGACGACCGACTCTACTAGGCGCCTTGAAGAAAGAGGCGGGGTAGGGATCGGGCCTAATGTCCGGTTAGGCTGATGGGATCAACCGGCAGTGGAAATGGTGCGCGATACAGGGTTCGAACCTGTGACCCCTACCGTGTCAAGGTAATGCTCTACCACTGAGCTAACCGCGCAACCGCTCGGAGCGGCGTGAAACTAGGTTCCGTGGCGGAACCTGCAAGGTTTTTGTTGTTCTGATGAGCGATCCGCGAATCGCGGGCGGGCGACGGTGCGGTGGAAGCGTCCGCGCTCTCGGGGCCGGCCGCGTCGCCGGATCCGGTTCCCCGGGATTTGCATGGCGGCCTGCGCGCCAGTGCGTAGCCTTGGGCGCATGTTGGCGGCGTTGTCCGGATTGGTTGCGGGGTTGCTTCATGTCCTGGCCGGGCCGGATCACCTGGCTGCCGTCGCTCCATTGGCCGTGCGCGGGCACCGGAGGGCTTGGTTCGCAGGCGTCCGCTGGGGGATCGGCCACTCCGCCGGCGTCGTGCTCATCGGGGTTCTGGCCATCACCTTCCGCTCGGCGATCCCGGTGGCCGGGGTGTCGTCGCTGAGCGAGCGCCTGGTCGGGGTGCTGCTCATCGCGATGGGGTTCTGGACGGTGCGCCAGGCCCTCCGGGTCGAGGTCCACGAGCACGAGCACTCCCATGACGGAAGTCGCCACGGCCATGTGCACTTCCACGGGCCCGGGCACTCCCACCCGATGACCGATGGCCCTGCTTCGGTCGATTCCCACGGCCATGGCCATGGCCACGCGGCCCTTGGCATCGGGATCCTCCACGGACTGGCAGGCAGTTCGCACTTCCTGGGCGTGTTGCCGTCGCTGGGATTCACCCGGCTGGCGGACTCGATCGCCTACCTGGCCGCCTTCGGCGTCGGCACCGTGCTGGCCATGGCGGGATTCTCGGCCTTGCTCGGGCGTCTGGCGGAGCGTTGGGCCGGCCGGGCTCGTCGTGGGTACCGGGGCCTCTTGTGGGCGTGCTCCGCGGTGGCGTTTGGCGTGGGCGGATGGTGGCTCCTGGCTGGCGGCGCCTGAGAGATGGGAGGATCGCCGATGGCCTCCGGACGGCAGCCAGTCTACCGCGGACGGATCGCCCCGTCACCGACGGGCCATCTCCATCTCGGGCATGCCCGGACCTTCTGGATCGCCCATCAGCGGGCCGAGTCCCACGGGGGCGTGCTGGTGCTGCGCAACGAGGACCTGGATCGCGACCGGGTTCGGTCCGAGTTCGTCGAGGCCTTCCTGGAGGACCTCCGGTGGTTCGGCATCCGGTGGCAGGAGGGGCCTGATTGCGGTGGACCCCGCGCCCCCTATTCGCAGTCGGAGCGCGTGGGCCTGCATCGGCAGGCCCTCGGGAGGCTGCAGGCGGAGGGGCGCGTCTATCCCTGCGTCTGTTCGCGCAAGGACATCCAGGCGGCGGTCCGGGCGCCCCACGCGTCGGAGGACGAGCCGGTGTATCCGGGCACGTGCCGGTGCCGCCCGGTCGACGCCATCCCCGCAGGGCGGCCGGTGTCCTGGCGCTTCCGGGTTCCCGACGGGGAGGTCCTGAGCTGGAACGATGGTGGCCAGGGCCTGCAGACCCGGGTCGCGGGCCGGGACTTCGGCGACTTTGTCGTCCTTCGCCCGGACGGGGTGCCCAGTTATCAGCTGGCCTGCGTGGTCGACGACCATGCCATGGGCATCACCGAGGTGGTGCGCGGTGCCGACCTGCTGGTCAGCACCGCCCGCCAGATCCTGCTCTACCGCGCCCTTGGCTGGGAACCTCCGGCCTTCTTCCATTGTCCGTTGATGACCGACGAGCACGGCGTCCGCCTCGCCAAACGCCATGCGGCCCTCAGCCTGAGGACCCTGCGCGGAACGGGCGCCGATCCCGAGCGGCTGCGGGCGGCCTTTTGAGGCCTGTTATCGCGACGATGAACCCCACGTGGCGGGCGATGGCGGGCGATGCCGGGGTGGGTCTCGGGCCGCGTCTGCGCGGCGCCC
>JBIKMQ010000060.1:0-8586 GCA_044359215.1 Candidatus Chromulinivoraceae bacterium | reverse complement strand
GGAGCTGCTCCTCCGAGCACAGGTCCCGGGTGAGACGGCTGATGCTCTGCAGCACGTCGATGGCCGGATAGTGGTTCTGCTGGGCCAGCGTGCGATCGAGCACGATGTGCCCGTCGAGGATGCCCCGCACCGTGTCCGCCACCGGCTCGTTCATGTCGTCGCCCTCCACCAGCACGGTGAAGAAGGCGGTGATCGCCCCGTCGGAGCCCGAGCCGGCGCGCTCGAGGAGTTGCGGCAACAGGGCGAAGACGCTCGGGGTGTATCCCCGGGTGGCCGGGGGCTCGCCCACGGCCAGGCCGATCTCGCGCTGGGCCATCGCAAAGCGCGTGACCGAATCCATCATCAGGAGCACCGACTTGCCCTGGTCGCGGAAATACTCGGCGATGGCCATGGCCGAATACGCCCCCTTGAGACGGGTCAGGGCCGGCTCGTTCGAGGTCGCCACCACGATCACCGACTTGGCCCGGCCCGCCTCGGAGAGGTCCTTCTCAAGGAACTCACGCACCTCGCGGCCGCGCTCGCCGATCAGCGCGATGACGTTGACGTCGGCCTCGGCCTGCGCGGCCATCATGCCCAGGAGCGTCGACTTGCCGACGCCCGACCCGGCGAAGATGCCCAGGCGCTGTCCGCGCCCCACGGGGATCAACGTGTCGAGGGCCTTGATGCCGGTGCCGAAGACGTCGCGGATGCGCCGGCGTCGCAGCGGGTGTGGGGGGGCCGCCATGCAGGGGGCCCGGTGCTCCGGCTTCACGGGCGGCAAGCCGTCGATGGGCTCCCCCAGTCCGTTGAGGACGCGGCCCAGCAGACCGGGCCCGACCGGGACCTGCAACGGATGCCCCATCGCGACGACCTCGGCCCCGGGGTGGATGCCGTGCGTCTCGCCCAGAGGCATCAGCAGCACGCGCCCCTCCCGGAATCCGACGACCTCGGCCAGGGAATCCCCGTCCCGGCGCTCGCCCTCGATGCGGCACAGCTCCCCGACGGCGCACAGCGGGCCCTCGCTCTCGATCACCAGACCGATGAGCTGGACGACGCGACCGCGGTTCTCGATCACACGGGTCCCCCGGACCCGCTGGAGGATGTCCCCGAGTCGGTGGCTCGACGATGATCCCTCGACGTTCATGATTCCATCGACTGCCGCAGGAGCTCGAGCTTGACCTCACGGCGCGCGTCCACCGTGCCGAAGTCGGTGAACACGAGGCAGCCCCCGCGGCCGACCTCCGGCGAAGCCTCCATGCGGATCCGTTCGCCGCCAAGCTCCCTGAGCAGGACGGGGCTGTTGACCCGCTCGAGAAGGGCAAGGTCCTCGGCATGCAGCTGAACCCGGACCCGGCCGGTCTGCCGGAGGGAGGAAAGGGCCTCGTCCAGGGCAGCCTCGACCATCGCCGGGGTGATCTCGACGCCGTTGACGACCTTGCGCGCGGTCTCCCAGGCGATGGCGATGAGGGCCTGCTCGCAATCCCGGATCACCTGCGGGATGGCCCCCTCGAGCTGGGCGAACAGGCGCTCCTGGACGTCCCTCAGCTCGGCCCGCTGGCGGACCAGCTGCTCGCTGAGCGCGCGCTCCCCGTCGGCGACGCCCCGGGCGTAGGCCTCCTGCTCGCGCTGGCGCCACTGCCGCTCGAGTTCCCAGAGCGACACCTTGACGATCTGGACCTCCCGGAGGGCCTCGGCGAAGGGGATTGGGTCGTTGGAAGTCTGCATGGTTGGTGGGAGCGGGGATCAGGAGGAGCTGAGACCCTCGTTGTCGGCCTCGGCCTTTCGGACAAGTTCGATGATCCGCATCTGGGCCGCCTCGATGTCGCGCAGCTTGAGAGGGCCCATGAAGCTCATCTCCTCCTGGACGGTCTCGGCGGCGCGCTTGGACACCGCGCTGAGCAGCGCCCCCTTGAGGGTGTCGCTGGCCGTCTTGAGGGCCACCGCCAGGTCGCGGAGGTCGACCTCGCGCAGCACCTTCTGCAGCACGGGGGTGTCCAGGGTGGCCACGTCCTCGAAGGTGAACATCTTCTGCCGAATGGCCTGACCCAGCTCGGGGTTGCGCTCCTCGATGTTCTGCAGCAGCGACTTGGTGAGGTTCTTGTCGAGGGAGTTGAGCAGGTTGGCCGCGCTCTTGAGGCCGCCGGTGAGGTTCAGGGCCCGGGTGTGCTGGGTGCCGAGCTTGCGGTTGAGCTGCTCGACGACCTTCTCGACGATCTCGATGGGGGTCGGTGCCAGCGTGGCCAGGCGCTCGATCACCTGGTCCCGGAGGTCGGGACGCAGCATGATGAGCAACTGGGAGGCCTTCTCGGTCGGCAGGTACGACAGGATGAGCGAGATGGTCTGGGGCTGCTCGAGCTTGAGCAGGTTGAAGATCTGCCGCGGCTCGAGCTCGACGATCTGGGTCATCGAGGAGACCGGCGTCCGGGTCGGGAGCACCCGGCTGATCACGGTGGCCGCCTTGTAGAGACCGAGCGACTTCTCAAGCATCGCCTGGGTGAAGTCGAAGCCGCCCCGGAGCGAGGTGCTGGCCTGGATGGCCACGTCGGTGAACTCCTTGAGCACCGTGTTCTGCATCTCGATGGAGAGCATCCCCACCTTGGCCATCTCGGCGGAGATGGCCTCGAGCTCGTCGGGATGAAGCGAGCGGAGGAACGACACGGCGGTCTCCTCGCCGAGGACCACCAGGAGCATGGCGATCTTCTGGGTCCTCGTGAGGCGCGAGAACTCGGCGGGCGTCGTGGCCAGGATCTCAGGGGCGGCGGCGGCCATGGGGCATCACTTGGGTTTGTCCGCGCCGCGTCCCATCCAGGTCCGCAGGGCGTGGGTCATGTTGTTCGGATTCTCCCGCATGAGCTGGTTCATCATGTCGGCCGTCATCACGAACGGCTGGACCTCCTCGCTCTCCATGCCGGGCCCGCCGCGCATGCCGCCCAAGCCGCCCATCTGGCCGCCCTCGGGGGCCGCGGCGCCGATGGGGATCCCGATCGGGATCTCGTCGACGCCCGTCTTCTGGAAGGTCCGCCAAAGGAGGAAGAGCACGCCGATGCCGAGCAGCGGGAAGAGCGATTCCCGGGCGATCTCGGTCCAGAGACGCTGGCGCTCGCTGCGCTCGAGCTGCTGGGTCAGTTCGCGGGCGGGCTGGTCGTTGAAGGCGATCTCCTCGACGGTCAACTCGTCGACCCGACCGGCGTCCCCCCGCTTGACGATGCCGAGCGCGGCCTCGATCCCCCGCCGAAGCTTGTCCATCTCGGCGGGGCTGCGCGGCACCGCGACACGGTTGGTGCCCTCACCCGTGTACTCGATCGGGATGAACACGGCGGCCGAGATGCGCTTGGTGGATCCTGGCACGTGGTTCTGGGTGGTGGTGACCTCGTTGATCTCGTACTGGTTCTGGGTGGTCTTCTTGTTGGTGTTGTTCTTGGTCTGAGGGGCGGTGCCAGCCGGGCTGTTGGTGTCCGTGTTGGCGTTGGTCGCCATGCCGGGCGCGCCGACGGCCCCGTTGAGGCCGGAGCTGCTGGTGTCGATCCGCTCGTCGGTGATGGTCTCGGTGCGCTTGACCTGGCTCTCGGGGTCGAACTTGGTCTCCCGGCGCTGGAGCGTGGTGTAGTCGAGGTCGACCGACACCCTGGCCATCACCCGGGTGGGACCGCCGACGTAGGGGGCCAGGAACGATTCCACCTTCTTGGCGAGGTAGCTCTCGTATTCGCGGCGCTGCTTGAGCTGCGAGGAGGTGGCACCGGTGATGGGGTCGTTGTCGAAGGCCTCGGTGAGCAGGTTTCCGATGTTGTCGGTGATCGAGACGCCGTCCGGCGTCAGACCCTCGACGGCGTTGGCGACCAGGAAGCGGATGGCGTTCACGGTCGAGGACGGCACGGGAACGTTGCCACGCAGCTTGAGGAAAACCGACGCACTCGGTTTCTTCTGGTACTCCACGAGCAGTCGGTTCTCCGGCATCACGAGCATCACCTGGGCGGACTCGATGCCGTCGACCCGGGAAATGGTCTGGGAGAGCTCACCCTGGATGGCCCGGAGGTAGTTGACCCGCTGGACGAAGTCGGAGATGCCGAAATTGGGCTTGTCGAAGAGGGAAAACCCGGTCGCGCCGCCCCCGGGGATTCCCTTGCCGGCCAACTGGATGCGCAAGGGATGGACCTTGTCGGCCGGCACGGAGATGGTGCCCCCGCCACGCACCCGGTAGGGCACCTTGGCCTCATCGAGCGCGTTGATCACCTTGGCGGCCTCGGCCTCGGCCAGGTTGCCGTAGAGGATCGTGTAGTCCTCCCGGCTCGACCAGAGCGCCACACCGGCCAGGCCGACGAGGACGACGAAGCCGGCCATGACGATAGAGATGCGCTGGGGAACGCCGAGTTCCTTCCAGACGGCCACCAACTGCTGCCAGAGTTCTTGAAAAGCGTTGTTCATGGATCAAGGCGACGGCCGTTCAGACCTGCATCCGCATGAGTTCCTGATAGGATTCGAGAAGCTTGTTGCGCACCTCGACCATGAGCTGGAAGGAGACGCTGGCCTCCTCCATCGCGATCATGGCCTGATGCAGCGGGACCCCCTGCTGGGTGACGAGGCCGCGGACGGAATCGCCGGCGGCCACCTGCTTGTCGGCCACATCGCCAACAAAACGACCCAGGGTGTCGGCGAAGGCGTCGCGACCGGTGACCCGTCCCAGGGACGGAATGCCGGTCGGATTGACCCCGGTGGGAAGCGGCTGGGCATCCGGGAAGGCCTTGTTGAAGGGCTGAAGCTTGCCCATCTCCGAATCGGGGACGAGCTTCTGGAGGTCGCCCAGCCCCGCCTTCTGCAGGGCCTCCATCCCGGCCTTGCCGAGGGGAGACTCCCGGAGGGTGCCGGGGTTGAACATCTTGAGTGCGGACAGCGCTTCCATCGCGTGGATTCCAGGGATTCCGTGGGGACGCTCAGCGCTTGCCGATCGCCATGGACTGCTGGGCCATCTGGCGGGCGTTCTTGACGACGGCCACGTTGGCCTCGAAGGCCCTCGACGAGGCGATCAGGTCGACCATCTCCTCGTGGACATTCACGTTGGGGAAGCGGACAAAGCCGCGGGCATCGGCATCGGGATGATCGGGCTTGAAGACCTCGCGGAACGGCCGGTTGTCCGACTCGACCCGGGACACCCGGATGGTAGACCCGCTGGGCGCCCCGGTGCCGTCGTTGGTGATGAGGGACTCGAAGATGACCTGCTTGCGCTTGTAGGGCTGGCCGTCGAGGCCCCGGGTGACGTTGGCGTTGGCCAGGTTCTGGGAGACGATCTCGACCCGGGTGCGCTCGGCATCGAGCGCGGAACGGGTGCTCTGGATGCTGGGGATGAGTTGGATCATGGGATGTCCGTCTCGGGGTTCAGCTGCGTCCGGTGATGGCCATCCTCAGCTTGAGCATGGTGCCGGTGATGAGCTGGGTTTCCAGGGTGTGGGCGAGGCTGTTCTCGTTCATGGCGAGCATCTCCTGCTCAAGATTCACCGAATTGCCATCCCGGTTCGAGGCCACCGCCGTCGGGTCGATGGAGAGGGTCGGGGCCTGGACGCTGGAGACCTGCGAGGCATCGTTGGCCTTGACCGCCGCGACCAGCTCGGTCTGGAAGGACGGGGCCACGTCGATGCGCTTGTAATTGGGCGTCTCGACGTTGGCGAGGTTGCCGGCGATCGCCTGATGCCGCAACACGGTGGCGTCCAAGAGTTTCTTGGTCACCACGTAGTTGGTCTGGTTGAACAGCGCTTGGATCATGGACTCGCCTCCGGGCTACAGGTAGCAACGGCCATGCCGAATGGGAAAACACACAATTTTCGGCCAATTCCTCTGAAACCGACCTGCCGGCATCGGTACCCGGGAGGAATCGATGTCCGGAGCCCAGTCCAGGCAGGCAAAACCTGCCGGGCATGAGCAACGGACGAGAACCGGCCCGTCGAAGGGGCCGGAGGCGCCCACCCGCGCCAACCCACTCACCGGATCCGCGAGGCAAGAACCACCAGCAGGACCGCCAGCGCCCACAGCATCGCCACCGCCCCCGCCTTGCCGAGGCGGGTCCGGGCCAGCCGATGGCTCAGGTGACCGGTGTCTCCGATCCAGAAGGGTTGTCGTCGCAGGGTCCGCGCAACGGTCACGAACACCAGGTCGATGCACGGCACGGCCACCGGCGCCAAGGCCGCGATGCAGGCCCTCGTGGACAGTCCGCTCCCGGGGGCTCCGGCCGGGGGGGTATGCAGCGACAACACCGCCAGCAGGAAACCCACCGACTGGCTGCCTGCATCCCCCAGGAAAACCGACGCCCTCGGGTAATTGTACGGAAGGTATCCGGCCAGGGCGCCGGCGACCAGGGCGGCCGCGCAGGCCAGTTCCGGGCGACCATCGGGCTGGAGGGATGAGGCCCAGATGGAGGCCCCGCCGACCAGACCCAGCCCCGCGCAAAGCCCATTCATGTTGTCGCTCAGGTTGAAGGCGTTGGTGACACCAAGGATCCAGAGCATGGCCAGCACCGTTCCGAACAGCTCGAGGCCCGCGGGCATCGGGAACCGCACCCCCCAGACGGTCACGAGCCCCGCGATGGCCACCTGGCCGAGGAATTTCCACCCGGCCCCGAGTTCCCGCCGGTCGTCCCAGGCCCCCAGGGAGAGGATGCCAACGGTCGCAGTCCCGAGGACGAGGATCCGGCGCACCCCCTCCGGCCCCGGCCAGGAGACACCCAAGCCTGCGGCCGCCGCCCCCCACCCCGCCCTGCCCCAACCCCAGACCGCGAGGGCACCCAGGAGCCATCCGGTGGCCACCGCGAACCCTCCGGCCAGCGGGATGGGTCGGGCGTGGATCTTCCGGTGCCCCGGATCGTCGACATGGTGGACGCGAGCGCACAGGGACCTCCAGGCCGGCAATGAGAGGGCGGCGGCGGCGGCGGCGACCACGAACACCCCCAGCGAGACCTGTGCCCATGAGCTCATCGAAACGGGACCTCCCCCGCACCCAGCAGCCGTCGGTACAAGGCGTCGAGGGCATCGACCATGGCCGACTCCGAGAAGCGCTCAGCCACCCAGGAGCGACCTCGCCGCCCCAGATCTTCACGGAGCGCCGGGTCACCGGCCAGCTTGGCCACCCGGTCGGCCAGAACCTCCCGGTCTTCAGGGCCGATCAGAAACCCCGTTTCGCCATCGCGGCAGACCTCTCCGGCCCCGTCGCAGTCCACCGCGACAATCGGCTTGGCGCAGGCCAGTGCCTGCGGGAGCACCCGTGCCAGGCCCTCGCGTCGGGACAGGTGCACCAGCACGTCCATGAGGGCGAGGTATCGGTGAACCTCCACAGGAGGCACCAGGCCTGCAAACAGGAATCGTCCCGCCAGTTCCGGGGTCGATTCGGCCAAGGCCTCGAAGCGGGCACGCCAGGGGCCATCCCCCAGCAGCAGGAACCGGACATTCGGCACCCGCCGGACGATGGCGGGCGCCGCGGCGAAGAGATCGTCGTGTCCCTTCAACCGGAACAACCGGGCAATCTTGCCCACCACGAAATCACCGGGACGGATCCCCAGGCGCGAGGCAAGCGCGGGATCAGGCCGGGCCCCGAGGAAGGGCCCGAGGTCGAAGCCGCTGAAGACCCTGGTGTACTGGTCCGGCACCCCGATGCCTGCGGCGAGGTATTGGCGGGCCATCGCCTCCGCCACGACGACGAAATGGTCGGTGCATCGTCCGGCCATCCGCTCGGCGGCGCGGAAGGCGGCGTTGGCCAGCCTTCCCTGGAACGGCCCGAAGCTCGGGCCGTGGATGGTATGGATCACCACGGGCACCCCGACATGCCGGGCGGCCAACCGCCCAAGGATGCCCGCCTTGCCGCTGTGGGTGTGGACGATCCGGGGGGCGGTGCGCCGAAAGCGCGCGCGAAGCCGCAGGTAGGCCAGGAGATCCATCGGCGGGTGCACCGGCCGGGCCAGGCTGGGCTCAAGCTTGAGGAGACCCGGGACCGATCGTGCCAACGGCTCCAGCGAACCTTCCGGTCCCCGAGTGGGGCCTGAGATCAGCTCGACCTGCCACTCCGGCCGGCGACCCAGGCCCAGGACTGAGGCGAGGGTGTTCTCCTGGGCGCCACCGACGATCAGCCGGGTGATGACATGGCTGACCCGCACGGGGCGCGCCGGAGACGGCGTCCCTCCGGCCGGGTCGTCGATCACGGGTGTCGGCGGATTCACCGCGCCTGCTTGAGCGCCGCCACGCGTCCGACGACGTTCGTGTGCTCGGCGGTGTTCTTCGGGGCCAGTTCCAGGTAGCGCTCCAGGTTCCTGAGCTCGTCGGCCGGCTGCTTCGACAGGCGGGCGATCTCAGCGAGGCCGAAGCGGACCTGGAAGGTCTCGCGGCCATCCTTGAGAAGGCGCTCGTAGTCGGCGCGGGATTCGGGCAGCTGGTTGAGCATGAGCCGGGCGATGGCCCGGTTGACCCGGGCCACCGAGTTGCCGGGCTCCTGGTCCAGCACGCGGGTGAGGGCCTCGGCCGCCGGACCATACCGGCCCAACTGCATCAGGATGAGGGCCCGGCGGGAGACCGGCGCGGGATCGGACTTGGCGATCTTCTCCCACGCCTCGGTCAATGCGATGGACTCCTCGGT
>JBIKMQ010000059.1:0-8600 GCA_044359215.1 Candidatus Chromulinivoraceae bacterium | reverse complement strand
CGACCCCGAGTTCCATTCGCAGGTCAACTACGAGAAGAAGACCCCGTGCCTGCTCGAGGTGGGTCCCGACCTGGGGCCGCGCCAGACCATCGCCCCGGGCACGGTCTTCGAGACTTCCCGGGCGTGGATCCTGCCGCACGACAGCACCGACCGGGAGCGCTGTGGCCTGGCTGTCCGGCGGATGATGCGCACGGTGGCTCCCTGGGTGACCGAGAATCCCCTCATGATGCATGTGGTCTCTTCGCACGGCCCGACGGTGACCAATGCCATCGACCAGTGCGCGGCCACGGGCTTCGAGATGCTCATCCTGAGTTTCGGCAGCGGGTTCGACATGGAGAACGAGCGGCCCGAGACGCTGGCCAAGGCCCGGGCCTTCGCCGCCTACGCCAAGAGCCGGGGCGTGGAGATCGGCAGCTACTCGCTGCTCGCCTCACGCCGCGTCGGGGGAGGCGACGACGTGGTCATGCCTCCGGGCCTCAAGCCCGCCTTCGGCCATTCGCCCTGCCTCCAGAGCCGCTGGGGCACCAACTACTTCCGGCGCCTGTACGAGTTCCACCGCCAGAGCGGCTTCACCCTGCTCGAGCACGATGGTTCCTATCCGGGCGACGGGTGCGCCGCCACGAACCATCCGGGCCATCGCGGCTGGGAGGACTCCCGCTGGAGCCAGTGGTCCGAGATCCGCGACTTCTACCGGTGGTGCCGGGGTGAGGGGCTCTACCTCAACGTGCCCGACCATTACTTCCTGGCCGGCTCCACCAAGACCGGCATGGGGTACCGCGAGGTGAACTGGTCACTCCCCCGCGAGCAGCAGGTCATCCACACCCGGCAGAACATCTTCGACGGCACGTGGGAGAAAATCCCTAGCATGGGCTGGATGTTCGTCCCGCTCACCGAGTACCAGGGTGGCGGGGCGGCGGCCACGATCGAGCCGTTGTCGCAGCACCTCGACCATTACCGCCGCATGCTCGAGAGCAATCTCGCCCTCGGGGTGCAGGCCTGCTACCGGGGCCCGAGGCTCTACGACACCGAGGCCACCCGCGTCATGGTCAAGGCACAGGTCGACTGGTTCAAGGCGCACCGCGACATCCTCGAGAGCGACCTGATCCATGGCCGGCGCGCCGATGCCCGGGACCTCGACTGGATGCTCCACGTGAATCCGGCGCTCGAGGAGAAGGGCTTGCTGGTGGTCTTCAATCCGCTGGACCATCCCGTGCGCCAGGTTCTCCGGCCGAACCTCCACTACACGGGACTGTCGCGGACGGCGCGCGTGTCGGAGCGGGGCGGCAGGGCCCGGCGACTGGCCGTGGCCGGCGACGGACGGATCGAGTTGACGGTCGAGGTGCCGGCGCAAGGCATGAACTGGTGGGTGATCCGATGAACGAACAGGCAGTGAATCGACCGCCCGGCGTGGGCGGTGACCGGGCCGTTTGGGCTGGTGCGGCATTGGTCCGATGCGTGACCCCACGCGTGGCCCAAGTCTTCCTGGCCATGGCCCTGGTCCTGTCGGTGCGCGCCCAGGCTCCCGTCCCCGCCGCCTCCGCCGCAGCGAAGCCGGTGGCGGTGGATGAGGCCAGGGTCGCGCGGGGTCGCGAGCTTTACCTCAAGAACTGCTTCGCCTGCCACCAGATGCGGGGGCAGGGGATCCCGGGCGTGTTCCCGCCCTTGGCCGGTTCCGACTACCTCCTGGCCGACATCGACCGCGCGATCCGCATCGTGTGCGAGGGGATGAGCGGCGAGATCACGGTCAATGGCCGACGCTATGCCGGGGTGATGCCTCCGGCGCTGCTCAACGACGAGGAGGTGTCCCTCGTGATGACCCATGTCCTCGGCAACTGGGGCAATCGCGGGCCCGAGGTGACGCCCGAGCAGGTCCGCAAGGTGCGCGCCACCACGGCGTACCCGACCTTCGAGGCGCTCCAGCAGGCCAACCGCTACCCGCCGCTGCCCAAGGCGCCCGACGGGTTCCGCCTGCGCGAGGTGGCGCGTCTGCCCTTCCGGCCCGTGCGGATGACCAGCGACGGGCGTGGCAAGACCCTCTACGTGCTCACCGAACAGGGGGATGTCTGGCGACTGGACCCGTCGAACGCGGCCCTGGCGCAGATCCTGCCTGCCGGCCGGTACCTGGAGCGCCGCCCCGACGACCTCGGTGGTCCGCTCTTCGTCCTCGGCATGACGATGGACCGTCAGAGGCGCCTCTACATCGCCTCCAATCAGCAGAACAAGGCCACCCGACCCTACCAGAACATCGTCACCATCTACCGCAGCGCAGGCGTCACCAACGGCCACCCGTCGGACCTGAAGCCCTGGTTCCAGACCAATTACCCCGGCAGCCCGGCCTACATCCATGGTGTGGAGCACATCGCCTTCGGGCCGGATGGCCACCTCTACGTCGGCAACGGAGGCCGGACCGACGGCGGGTTGACCGGCCCGGATTCCGAATGGTTTGGCGGCGGGGAGACCCCGATCACGGGCTGCCTCTGGCGCCTCCGGACCGATGTCGAGCCCCCGGCCTTCGAGGTGCATGCCCGCGGGTTGCGCAACGCCTACGGGTTCGCCTGGAACGACGCCGGCGAGATGTTCGCCACCGAGAACGGTCCGGACGCCGACGCGCCCGAGGAACTCAACCACATCGAACCGGGCCGGCACTACGGGTTCCCCTACCGGTTCGCCGACTGGACCAAGAAGGCCTATGCGGCCAGTCCGGACGCCCCCGAGGGCCTGGCCTTCACGCTGCCCGTGGCCAACCTCGGGCCCGACGGCGGATTCGCCGGCACGCCGATGTTCACCTTCGATCCCCATTCCGGGCCGGGTGGCATCGTGTTCCTCGGCCGGGACTTCCCGGAGGGATACCGGGGCACCTTCCTGCTGACCCGCTTCGGCAACTTCATCCGGTCACCCAAGGACAACGCCGGCTTCGACGTGCTGCGGGCCACCCTCCGGCGCAATGCCGAGGGCCGGTTCGAGGGGCATTTCCACACCGTGCTCTCCGGACTCGGCCGTCCCATCGACATCCACCAGGGCGCCCCGGGCCGGCTCTTTATCGCCGAGTACTCGCGCTCGACCAACAGCAGCGAGTCGTATGGGCCGTCGGGCCGGATCCTCGAGCTGTCGGTCATGGGTCGCTGAGGCACCCTGGGGAGGCTCCGGAGGCCCTCAGCGGGCGGAGCCGGACTCCACGTCGATGACTGGCAGGCGTCGCCGCTGGTACCAGGCCATGCCGACGAGGTCGAAGATCCCGCGGCCGAGCCGGTTCCAGACACCGTATTTCGACACACCCGCCGTGCGGGGGCGGTGCCTCACCGGGACTTCCAGCACCCGGCTCCCGTTGCCGGCGACAAGGATCGGCAGGAAGCGATGCAGCCCGTTGAAGGGGAAGACCCCGGCTAGGCTGCCGCGCTTGAAGGCCCGGAGGGCGCAGCCGGTGTCGGCGAAGTCGTGCCCCAGGCTCCAGGAGCGCACGCTCCGGGCGATGCGGGAGGACGCCTTGCGCACGAAGGAATCCTGGCGGGTCACCCGGTGGCCGCAGACGAAGTCGGCGTCCTCCCCGAGCATCCCGAGCATCCGGGGCAGCTCCGAAGGATCGTTCTGCAGGTCGCCATCGAGGGTGCACAGCAGGGGGGCCTGGGTGTGGGAGATGCCCGTCCAGATGGCCGCGCTCTGGCCGGCATTCCGCCGGTGGCGCAAGCCGACCACCCTCGGGTCGGCCGCCTGCCGGGCCCGGATCGCCTCCCAGGTGCCGTCGGTCGAAGCGTCGTCCACCAGCACCAGCTGCCAGGGCCGGCTCTCCGCGTGGAAGACGCTCGCGATCTCGGCCACGAGCGGCGCGATGTTGGCCTCTTCGTTGTACACGGGAACGACGATGGCAATCTGAGGAACCACGCGCCCAGCGTAGGCCGGTGGTCGGCCCGGAACCAGTCGGCGTTTGTCGGTCGGTCGTTTCCGGTGCCGGCTTGGAGGTCCGGTCGGGCGACCGTCCGGCCCCTGGGGTGTGGTCCCTCCGTTTGGTCTCCCGGTGGGGATCGGCTAGGCTGCGGCCCATGCCCGAGTTGCCCGAGGTCGAGGCCTTCGCCCGGTGGTTGCTGCCGCAGGTTCGCGGTGCGCGCCTGGAGTCCGTCGACGTGCCCAAATCTCGGCTGGTCCGGCCGCTGCGCCCCGCCGCCTTCGCCAAGGCCCTGGCGGGTTGCCGGATCGTCGGGCTCCGACGGGTCGGCAAATGCCTGCTCTGGGACCTCGAGCATCCCGGGGGCCGGCCGGAGTTGCTGGTCTCGCATCTTGGGATGACCGGGGCGTGGCACGTGCTGCCCGAGGGGCAACCCCTGCCACGGCACGCGGCGGTGGTGTTCGGCCTCGGGGGGCGGACGGTGGTGATGGAGGACGCCCGCCAGTTTGGCCATCTCCGGCTGGGGCCGGGTGCGGTGCCGGCCCTGGGCCCGGAACCGCTGGCTCCGGAGTTCACGGCGGAGCGCCTCGCTGCGGTGCTGGCGGGGTGCCGGCGACCGGTGAAGGTGGGCCTGATGGATCCGGCACGGTTGGCCGGCGTGGGCAACCTGTACGCCAGCGAGGCCCTCTTCCTGGCCGGGATCGATCCGACGACGCCGGCGGATGCCGTGCCTCCGGATGCCGTCGTCCGGCTGCACCGGGCCCTCCGCGAGGTGCTGGCGGCGGCGGTGGAGCGCAATCTCCGGGCGCTGCAATCCGACCACCCGATGCTCTACCAGCAGGGCGGCGCGTCCGGGTCGCCAGAGCAGGGCGGCCTGTGGGTGTACGACCGCGAGGGACACCCCTGCCACCGGTGCGGCACGCCCATCGTCCGCTTCGCCCAGGCGGGGAGATCCACCTTCTTCTGTCCCAGTTGCCAAGCCCGTTGAGGCGGGGGTCTGCGGGTCCGTTGCGGAGGTCCCGGGATTGTCAGGAGTGGCCCGAACGGTGCTCAATGCAGGCCATGCGAGCCCATCAGCCGCTTGGAACATGCCCCATGGCCGGTCCGGGGGAACCTGCCGGAACCGTCCGTCGACTCACCGTCGGCCGGGCGGGGTTGGCGCTGTCGCTGATCTTGATCGGGGTCACCGGTGGTTGCGCCAGCGGATCCCAGGCCTCGTCGAAGAAGCCTGTGCCCGGGGCCCCGAACACCATCCCGCCCCAGTGGCTGCGCACCGAGCTGCACCTGGTGGCCGTGGGCGCGGACGACTGGGAGGCGTTCCTGGCCGAGCGCGTCACCCCCCGATTCCCGGGAGGGTTCACCGTGGTCGATGCGCTGGGACAGTGGCGGCCGCCGCAGGGCGAGGTCCGTCGTCTGGCCACCAAGGTGCTGGTCATCCTGCACCCGCCCACCTCCGAGGCCGAGCAGGCCATCGAGTCCATCCGGCGGGAATACTGCGAGGCCTTCGCCCTGCAGACCGTCCTGCGTTCCACCACGCCGGCGCTCGTGTCCTTCTGAACACCCCGCAGGCCTCCCCCTCATCCCGCATGACGCCTCCGCCCCTCGTGCTCGCCTCGGCCTCCCCCCGTCGGGTCGAGCTGCTCCGGACCCTGGTGCCGGGCTTCCAGGTCGTGCCCAGCGACGCGGCCGAACTCCACGACGCCGGGCTCGGCCTGCGCCCGCTCTGCGAGGAGAACGCCCGACTCAAGTCCGCAGCGGTGGCTCAGGACCATCCGGAGTCCCTCGTGATCGGGGCCGACACGCTGGTGTGGATCGATGGCCGCCCGCTCGGCAAGCCCGCCGATCGACCGGAGGCCGAGGCCATGCTGCGCCGCCTCTCCGGACGGGAGCATGAGGTGGTGACGGGCGTCTGCCTGATCCACGGGGCCACGGGCCGGTGCGAGGCGTTCTCGGACCTCACCCGCGTGCGGTTCCGCCCCCTCGACGACGCAGGGATCGACCGCTACCTCGCGGCGGTCCACACCCTCGACAAGGCCGGAGGCTACGCCCTTCAGCAGCACGGCGACTGGCTGGTGGAGTCGGTGACCGGGTCCCGGAGCAATGTCATCGGCCTGCCGGTGGAGGCACTGCGGGAGGCGCTGGAGCGCTGGGGGATTCCGATGTCGCCGCCGGCCGGCCGCCTCGGCGCGCCCGGACGCTGACGACCACGGCCCAGGCGAGCAGCGCCCCGTTGAAGATCACCATGCGCTGCACCACCCGCGCCAGCCCCTCGGCCGGGGTGCCTGCCAGCAGCGACTCCCGGAACCCCCACAGGCCGGCGGCGTAGGCGATGGCCAGCAGGGCCGCCCCGGGCACGAAGCGGAAGTCCCCATGGGCCATGCGATCGCTGAAGAGCACGTTGGCCAGGGTGAAGGCGAGCATGCCCCAGGCGAACCACGGCACCAGCGGGGCCGACAGGTCGACGGGGATGCCCGGCAAGAGGATCCGCACGGGCAGCCAGGGCAGCAGGGTGCAGCCGAGGGCGGCCAGCCCGCCGAGGATCGCCGTGGCCCCCAGCGTCCAGCCGAAGGCCTGGCGCCCGTCGCCGCCAGAGGCTCCCCGGGCCACCTTCGGGAACATCACCAGCGCCAGCGGCACGGTGAACTGGCTGAGCGCGAAGCCGACCTGCGCCCCCGGCGAGTAGCGCGCGCCGACCTCCTGTTGCCACGTCCCCGGCACCGCGTCCTGCAGGAAGAGGTTGTCCAGCTGGGCCATGGCCTGGAGCGCGGCCGCCCCGAGGAAGAAGGTCCAGAATCCGCCGCCGCCCGCTTCCGGCGCATGGTCCGTGCCCGCGGGCGCGCAGGGTGTGGAGTCGGAGGACATCGCCCCGGAGGTCGCCGGCCGCAGGGCCCGGTACCCTGCCGCCATCGCCGCCAGGGTGCCGATCAGCGCCCCCCCGATGGCGCCCGCGGCCCCGCCCCCGATCAAGCCCAGGATGGCGACGACCGCGCCGAATCGTCCCAACCCATCGGCGATGGCCATGGCCCCCAGGCCGGCAAAATCCTGACGACCCTGCAGGATGCCCCGCTGCAGCGCGGCCAGCAGCGACGCGAGGATCAGCGCCCAGGTGATCCACAGCGGCCACACCGACGCCAGGTTCCAGCGCGCCGCCAGTCCGGGCCCGGCGGGGAGGAGCATCAGGCCCGCGGCCCCCATGGCCAGCGCGACGGTCCGGACCGAGCGCCGGAGTCCGGTGCGGTTGGCCTCCAGCGCCTCCGGCGTCAGCGCCGTGGCCGTCCGGCGGGCGGTCAGGGTCCAGAGGGCGCCCTGGGCGGCCCCCACGACATAGAAGACCGCCAGCAGGGACTTGAACTGGAAGTACACCAGGGCGCCCCCGAGCTTGGAGACCGCGCCATGCACCAGGGCCATGCCAATGCCGCCGCCGAGCGTGGCGGCGATCATCCAGAGGCTTTGCCGCAGGAACCGGGATCTGGACTCGCTCATGGCCGAGGTCGGGACCGAGGGCCTGGTCGTGCGGGATGGGCGGCGTCCTCGGCCGGTCGTGGAGGTGCTCCGGGTCCCGCCGCCGCGGCCCCCGGCAGGTTCCCGTTGCCAGCCTCGGCCCGCAGGCGATCGAGGCACCCGGCCATGTCCCGCGGCAGGGGCGCCTCGAAGGCCACGCGTTCCCCGGTGCCCGGATGGAGGAAGGCCAGCCGGAAGGCATGGAGCATTTGCCTCGGTGCCTTCCACCGGTGGTCCTGCGCGAACCGGGCATTGGCCCGCTCCCCGTAGACCTCGTCGCCCAGCAGCGGGAACCCCAGGTGCGCCAGGTGGACGCGGATCTGGTGGGTGCGTCCGGTGTGCAGCCGACACTCGACCCAGGAGGCTTCACCGAGGGTCTCGAGTCCGTGGTATTCCGTCCACGCCTCGCGGCCGTCCCCCGGGGGGGCGATCGCCATCCGCTTGCGCTGCACGGGGTGCCGGTCGATCGGAGCCCGGATGTTCCCGTGCATGGGACGGATCGATCCGATCACCAGCGCCAGGTAGGTCTTCTCCACCGTGCGCGCGGCGAACTGCGCCGACAGGTGGGTGTGGGCCGCGTCGGTCTTGGCCACCACGAGGCAGCCGCTGGTGCCGAGGTCCAGTCGGTGCACGATGCCCGGGCGCTCGACCCCGCCGATGCCGCTCAGGCGGCCCCGGCAATGGTGCAGCAGCGCATGGACCAGCGTGCCCGTGGCGTGCCCGGCGGCCGGGTGGACGACCAGTTCGGCCGGCTTGTCCACCACGAGCAGGTCGTCATCCTCGTGCAGGACGGACAGGGGGATGTCCTCGGGCAGCACCTCGCAGGGGACGGCCTCCGGCCACCGCACCTCGATGCGGTCTCCCACCCGGGGTTGCTCGGTGGCCTTGGTCGACCGCCCGTTGACGCGGACGGCTCCCTCGGAGATCAACTGCTGGAAGCGACCGCGCGAGGTCTCCGGGAAGCGGTCCGCCAGGTAGCGGTCCAGCCGGACCCCGGGACGGCTTTCGGTGACCTCGATGTCGATGGGTTCAGGCATGGCGGCGGTGCCGGTCCTGGGCTCAGGTTGGCGCCTCGGGAGATCGGACGGACGGCTGGACGGTATCGGGTGCGCCGTCCCAAGGCGACCGCCAATGCGGGGTGCCCATCCGGAGCGACCACCGCGCCCGGGGCCCTGGCCGTGTCCGGTGTCGTGTCCGGCCTGGTGCCAGGATCCGGGTC
>JBIKMQ010000058.1:0-8740 GCA_044359215.1 Candidatus Chromulinivoraceae bacterium | reverse complement strand
CAGCTGGTCTTCTTGTTCCATTGGCCGCGGCTCATGGCCGGCTTTCCGGTGGCGCCGGTGCGGATGAACTTCAGCACGTGGTGGTGCTGCGGGTTCTCGCGGTACTGCATGCCCACCTGGAAGGTCTGGGCGGCGGGCAGGGCGGCGGCCGCCTGCGCGATGGCCCGGGCATCCTCGACCGTGTGGGCGATGGGCGCCTCGAGGTAGACGTGCTTGCCGGCCTTCATGGCGGCGAGCGCCAGATCCTTGTGCTGGTGGGTGGGCGTGGCGATCACCACGGCCTGCACCTCGGCGTCGGCCAGGAGTTCCTCGGCGGAGGCGTACCCCTTGGCCTTGGGGGCCGCGTCGGCCGCGCGCTTGAGGGTGGATTTGTAATGGTCGCAGAGCGCCACGACCGGCGCGTTGGGCAGCTTGCCCAGGTGGGTGAGGATGTCGCGTCCCTGCGGACCCAGGCCGATCACGCCAAACTTCACGGGCGGGCCCACCGGCTTCTCCTTGTAGTTCGGGTCGGCCTTCGGCGGAGGCAGCGTCTTGTCGCCGGCCGCCTTGGCGGCCTCGTCGGCGGTGATGGGCACGGCCCCCATCATCGCCAGCATGCTGGCCATGGAAGCGCCCTTGAAGAAACTGCGGCGGTCGAGGTCCGTTCCGGTCGGGTCGGTCTGCATAGGCTAGGAATGCATGGACCTTAGAGAGGTCCCGTCGGGAAGCAAACGGTTCAGAGAGCCCAGAGATTCATTCGTTCTCACGTGAGCTGTCGCATGAATCGGTTCCTGAAATGTCCGACATCGCTGGGCCGGTCACGCCGGTTTGGAGTTCGCCTTCAACCACGCCCCGTAGTCTCCCTCGCCCATCTCACCGGCAGCCAGCGCCAAGGTTCGAAGAACCACATCGACTTCGGTTGCTGCGAATCGGAATCCGTTGAGTTCCAGAAACAGGACGGCCGCCGCGAATCCGATCCGCTTGTTGCCGTCGAGGAACGGGTGGTTTTTCACCAGGCCGAAACTGTAGCCGGCCGCCAGTTCGAACAGGGAAGGCTTTCGGTCGGTGAACGCGTTCCAGGGTTTGCCCAAGGCGGAATCGAGCAACCCTTCATCCCGGATTCCAGCCAATCCACCGTGCTCGGCCAGCAGGCACTCGTGGAATGCGATCACGACATCCCTGCGGAGCCAGACGGGTTCCTTCATTTGGCCAGTTCCCGAAGGGCGTTGCGGTACCGTTGGGCGATTCCCTCGGCCATCGCCATCTGACGGGTGAACTCGTCGTTGTGGGGCGTCACCCGGTAGCCGCCACCGGGGGATTCCGAGAACACCAGCGTGTCACCTTCGTCGGCCTTGAGGTGGGCCAGTGCCTCCTTTGGCAGCACCAGACCCACCGAATTGCCGACCTTCCGAAGTTTCAGTTCCAGAACCATGGGACGACCGTAGACACGGATGTGATCACGTCAAGCGGTGTTGGCCTCCTGAGCCTTGCCTGTTCCTGTCCGGTGTACGCGGTGTTCCCTGGGCTTTTGTTGATCGGGCCTGACGTCTACCTTCATCGGCACGTGGCCGAGACCCTGTTCCAGCTCAAGAGCGACTATGCCCCGGCCGGCGACCAGCCGGCGGCGATCGCCAAGCTCGTCGCCGGTCTGCAAAAAGGGGAGCCGCATCAGGTGCTGCTCGGGGTGACCGGGTCGGGCAAGACCTTCACCATGGCCAACGTGGTGGCCCAGATGGGGCGGCCCGCCCTGGTGCTGTCGCACAACAAGACGCTGGCCGCCCAGCTCTACGCCGAGTTCAAGAGCTTCTTCCCCGACAACGCGGTCGAGTACTTCGTCAGCTACTTCGATTTCTACCAGCCCGAGGCCTACATCCCGCGCACCGACACCTTCATCGAGAAGGACAGCAGCGTGAACGAGGAGATCGAGCGCCTGCGCCTCTCCACCATGAACTCGCTCTTGTCGCGGCGCGATGTGCTGGTGGTGGCCTCGGTGTCGTGCATCTACGGCATCGGCGACCGGCGCGACTACGAGAGCATGGTCGTCCCGCTGCGCATCGGGCAGCAGCTCAGCCGGGAACAACTGCTCGCCCGGTTGGTGGACCTGCAGTATTCGCGCAACGACTTCGACCTCACCCGGGGCAAGTTCCGCGTGCGCGGCGACGTGGTGGAACTGCATCCTGCCTACACCGAGGACGCCCTGCGCATCGAGTTCTTCGGCGAGGAGTTGGAGCGCTTCACCCGGTTCGACCCGCTGACGGGTGACGCCCTCGAGTCGCTGCAGGCCGTCAACATCTTCCCCAGCAAGCAGTTCGCCACCCCGCAGGAGAAGATCAACGCCGCCATCCTCTCCATCCGCGAGGAGTTGGGCCTGCGCATCGCCGAGTTCGAGAAGGACGGCAAGCTGCTCGAGGCCCAGCGGATCAAGATGCGCTGCGAGTTCGACCTCGAGCAGTTGCAGGAATTGGGGTTCTGCTCCGGCATCGAGAACTACTCGCGCCACATCTCCGGTCGGCCCAAGGGGTCGCGGCCGGGCACGCTGATGGACTTCTTCCCCGAGGACTACCTGCTGCTCATCGACGAGTCGCACGCCACGCTGCCGCAGGTCGGCGGCATGTACGCCGGCGACATGGCCCGCAAGACCGTGCTGGTGGATCACGGGTTCCGCCTGCCCAGCGCGCTCGACAACCGCCCGCTCAATTTCGAGGAGTTCCGCTCGCTCATGGGGCAGGCGGTTCACATCAGCGCCACCCCGGGCCCGACGGAGATGGGTTGGGCCGGACCCTCGAACGTGGCCGAGCAGATCGTGCGGCCGACGGGACTGGTCGATCCGGTGGTGGAGATCAAGCCCTTGAAGGGGCAGATCGACGACCTGCTGCACGAGGCGCGGGCCACCATCGAGCGCGGCGAGCGGGTGCTGGTGACCACCCTGACCAAGCGGACGGCCGAGGAGTTGACCGACTACCTCCGCGACCTGGGCGTGAACGTGCGCTACCTGCACAGCGAGATCGACGCCATCGAGCGGGTGGAGATCCTGCGGGCACTGCGGCGCGGCGAGTGCGATGTGCTCATCGGCATCAACCTGCTGCGTGAGGGCCTCGACCTGCCGGAGGTCTCCCTGGTGGCCATCCTGGACGCCGACAAGGAGGGCTATCTTCGCAGCACCACGAGCCTCATCCAGACCGCCGGCCGCGCCGCCCGCCATCTGAACGGCCGGGTGATCCTCTACGCCGACCACCGGACCCAGAGCATCCAGAAGTTCCTGGCGGTGGCCGATTATCGCCGGCAGAAGCAACTGGCCTACAACAAGGCCCACAACATCACCCCGCGCAGCGTGAAGCGCAGCCTCGAGGAGGGGCTCAGCAGCGCGGGCTCGGGGCGTCAGGCTGCGGCGGCGGTCCTCGAGGGCAGCGTGGCCCAGATCGACCTCACCGAGACGATCCGCGAACTGGAGGGCGAGATGATCGAGGCCTCCGGCAACCTCGAGTTCGAGAAGGCGGCCCTGCTGCGGGACCAGATCCGCGAACTCAAGAGCCGCCTCAGCGGGGCGGAGACCAAGACTCCCGGTGCCGCGGCCCGCGCCCGGGCCGATGACGCCAAGGCCCGGCGGAAGGGCAGGGGACGGGGCCGATGATCCGGCCATTCCCGGCCGCCGTACGGAGGCAGGGGAGCCCCAGCGGTGGCGCGGGCCCCGCGGACCCGGACCCCCAGTTTTCGCTGGGCGGGCTTTCGGAGAGCCGATCTGCGCGAGGGCTGCCCTCCGACCTCAGTTCTTGGCCAAGGCCATCTGGGTCAGGCGGCGGGCGATGAATTCCCGAACCTTGGGGATCTTGCACTCCTTGAGGAGTTCGGCGGCACGCTCGGCGTCGGTCGAGACCGGTCCTTCGGTGGCGTACCAGTAGAGCAGGGGCAGGTTGAAGTCGCCCGCGTCCTCTCCGTGGCGGAGCAGCGCCTTGAGGATGTCCCACCGCTGGGCCACAGTCACCCGCTGGGCGGCGCTGGCCACGGCCCGACGCACGATCGGGGAGGGATCCTCGGCAGCCAGGGCGACCAGGGCCTCCACGGAGTTGCCGGCCAGTTGCTCGAAGGTCGACTCGCTGAAGAGCATGCCGGAGTGCTCGAAGAAGGTCTGCACGGTCCAGGCCCGGATCTGGGGCTCCGGGTCGCGGATCCAACGGGCGGCATCCTCGGGCAGGATGCGGCCGGTCAGGTGCAGGGTCCACAGGGCGCGGAGCCGGGAGGCCACGTCGCCCGATCCGTCCACGGCATCGTGCAGGGACTCCAAGGCGGGCACCTTGTCGGCCGCCTTGCGGATCCGGGCGTAGTCGCGGATGCCGGCCGGCAGGTCGTCGACCGACTCCCGGGCACCGGCGGCGGCCACCTGCTCCTGCAGCACGCGCCGGGCGTGGCGGCTGAGCCACTCGTTCTTCGAGCCCACCAAGGCCACCAGCTGGGCCGGGGTCAGGGTCGCCAGGTTGGTGCGCACCACCGGTTGGTTCTGGTACACGATCTTGTAGATGCGCCCGCTGGAGTGGTCATGGCCGTCGTCCCGGCCATGGTGGCACTGGTTGGCATCGTACCAGTCGATGATGTAGACGCTGCCGTCCGGATCGAGTCGCTGGTTGAGGGTCTGCGACCAGCGGTCGTTGAAGTTCAGGAAGTCGGGGCCGTGCTTGCCGACGTAGCCGGAGCCCCGAGCCTGGGGGATGTCCGTGTTCAGCCGCTGGCCGTGGATGTTGCCGATGATGAGGTGGTTCCGGTACTGGGCCGGCCAACTGGTGCCCAGGTAGCAGAGCATGCCGGCGTGGGCATGGCCTCCGCCCATGGCGTCGCTGCGTCCATTGGCCGCATGCGGACCGGCCGCGCCGGCCCAGTGCACGTGGTCGGCATGGGTGCCGATGTCCTCATAGACGTAGGGGAAGATCGATTTGCGGCTCCGGGCATCGCGGTGCTTGGCGTTCCGCAGGGTCTCTTCGCGGTTGTAGGTGTAGTGCTCGCCGCCCTGCCGCAGGATCCGGGCACCTTGGATCATGTGGAAGAGGTGCGGGATCACGCACATCTCCGACCACAGGTTTCCATGCTCATCGAAGTCGATGCCCCACGGGTTGCTGCCGCCCTCGGTGAAGATCTCGAAGCGGTGGGTCACCGGGTGGTAGCGCCACACGCCGGCGTCGACCCATTGGCGATCGGCCTCGCCCGCCCCGGGTTTGCCGACGTGCGATGGGCAGAACACGCCGTGACAGCCATACAGCCAGCCGTCGGGGCCCCAGTTGAAGGTGTTGAGCGTCTCGTGTGTGTCGGCCGTGTAGTTCCAGCCATCGAGCAGGATCCTCGGCTCGCCGGCCGGCTTCGGGGCGTCGCCGTCGGCGATGGGGATGAACATCAGGTAGGGGGCCGCGCCGACCCAGAGGCCGCCGAATCCGAACTCCATGCCGGAGATGAGGTTCACGTTCTCGAGGAACACCGTCCGCTTGTCGGCCTTGTGGTCGCCGTCGGTGTCCTCGAAGACGAGGATGCGGTCCTTGCCCGAGAAGATGTCCTTGCGGAGTTGTTCCGGGGTGCCGTTGGCCGGCGGATGACCGACGCGCTTGGGGTAGCTCAGTCCCTCGGCCACCCAGATGCGGCCGCGGTGGTCTTCGCAGAAGGCGATCGGGTTGCGGATGTCGGGCTCGGAGGCGAACACATGCATCGCGAAGCCCGAGGGCAGGGTGGCCTTGGCGGCGGCATCGGCGGCGGAAAGTCCGGCGAAGAGCACCTGGTCGGCCGGCGGCGGCGTGTTCTTGGCCGTCTCCTTCAACGTGAGTTCGTTCGGCAGCACCGGACGCTCGGAATGGAAGCGGAAGTTGTCGAAATTGACGTGGCCCCAGTGGCCCGCGCGATCGTCGACCAAGCGGATGACGATCTGCTTGCCCAAGAGCCCCTTCAGTTCGACCACGACCGGCCGGAGCGTTTCGCTTTCGTGACCTGAGATCTTGAAGAAGGTCTGGCCGGTGGCCGAGTCCACCAGTTCCACGCGGGTCTCGGGCCACGGGCCGCCGGCCACAAGAAAACTCGCCCAGGGATGGGTGACCTTGAACGGCACCGATGTCAGCGTCCCCTTGGGGTCGTCGCCCGTGCGCTCGAAGCCACCGATCCAGAACTCCCCCTCATGGTTGGACTTCATGTCCGCGCGCCGTTTGGCCACCACGTCGCCCCGGATCGGCAACTGGTCGAAGGCCGCCCCGGACGCCTGCCAATCGCGCAGGTCGCCCGACTCGAAGCCGAGGTTCAGCGCCCGTCCATCCGCCGCCTTGGGAACGACCGCATCGGCCAACACCAAAGGCATCGAGGCGACCGCCGCGAGGACCGCATGGGAGAACTTCATCCCGCGAGTTTGGGAACCCCTCCCGGCAAGGCCAGCCCAATCCGAAGGGGTCGGTCCTCACTTTTGACACAAAAGGTGCCAGAGCATCACATCCGCGAACCCGTCTCCCTTCCGGGGGAACGCTTGGGTGGGGCGTCGCCAACACGGCGCGAGGTCGGGAGGCGCCCCCCTGCCGGGGGCTGACGGGCGGAGACCTCGAGGGTTGGGGCACCCTGAACCTTCCCCCATCCCCGTGGTCCAGCGCCCAACGCTTCGCCGGCCCTCGCATTCGAGCACTCCGGACCCGTGCGGCCGCGACGCGGTGAAAAATTGCCTTGTTCCCGAGGCTGGCATCCCCGAGGTTGTCCCCGGTGTCGCCCACGTGGCGGAATTGGCAGACGCGCTAGATTCAGGTTCTAGTGAGTAACATCGTACAGGTTCAAGTCCTGTCGTGGGCACCATCCTCGCTCCGCTTTCCCAGCCCTGCGAAATCTCCGGGCACTGGTTCAAGCCGATGTCCTGTGGAAGTTTCCACCAGCGTATCCTCAGCAATTCGCTGAAGCATTTCCACAGGGCGCGGACCGCGGAGTTTCCCGGACGATTCGGGATGGTGAAGTCCTCGGCGTTCGGGCGATGGATGCTTCGATGGGTGCCCGAGCCGTGGCTCTGGCCTGACAACGGGATCCAAACCCTGCCATGGGGTCTTGTCGGGCCCCCTACTCGTTGGATCTGGTGCAAATCCGGCCGTCACTGGCGGACAGGAACCAGCCGGAAGAAGCGCATCGGGGTGTCCGACGCGAGGGGGGCCAAAAGGTTGAACGGTCCCGACAACACATTGGTGCGGAACACGGTCCGCCAGCCTCCCAATCTCTCCGACTCTTGCCATTCGTAGGTGCCGAATGGAACCGCCCACGTGACCGAGAACCGCTCCCCAGTGAGTGAGACCTCCGCCTTCGGGACGGCCTCGCTCACCCGAACCCTCAAGGGTGAGCTGATGGCAGCCCCGGCCGAATTGGTCACTTGGAGCGTGTAACTACCGGCACTTGCCGGCCCGACGGACGGCAGGCTCAAAATGGCGTTCGTTCCGAAAGGAATCGCGACCCCATCCAGGAACCACTGGTAGACCATCGGCACCGAGCCTTCGATCGGGATCCTGAGCTCAGCCGTTTGACTCAGGACGAGGTCGAGGGATCCGGGTTGCCCCAGGCGTGGCGCCGTCAGGAAGGAAATCTCCAGGGTGCCACTCGTGGCTGTCTGGTCACCGACTTCGACGGTGGCGTGATACGAGCCAGCAGCCGCCAGGTTCGTCCCCGAAATCACCAATGAAGTGCCTGTTGCCATGGCGACTCCATCCCGCCACCACCGCACCAGTTGGTCCTTCCCCCCATTGGCGTACGCCGAGAGCTTTACCTCGTTGGTTCCTCCCCGGACCAATGGGGTCGCGCTGGAGGGGCGTGTGGTGATGACCAGTGGCACAAGGCCGGGAGCTTCAATCACCTGTCCATCCACGCACACGGCGCGGAGCCTGGCTCCGGCGGGGATCTTCGCGTTCGGCAACCATACAAAGGAGTTGCTTCGCTCCGCTTCGACGGTGACCCCTTCGGCGACTGGGCTCCAAGCGTTTCCGTCGAGGGTGGATTCGATGCGGAGCGGTCGGCCGGGTTCAACGAGGTAGTTGAAGGCGAACTCACCGGCGGGATGACCTCTCCAACTCCAGTCGAAGCCGATCGGCAGCTTACGTGGCAGACCGGGGCGGAGATTGCGGCCGGGAATGGTGGTCACCTTGGTGCTTCCCGGGACCTGCCATTGCAGGCGCGCATGGGCATAAACGAAGCCCTCGTAGAATGACATGGCCAGCCGGTAGGGCCTCCCAGCCTCGAAAGGTATGGGGACCGAGCGCGACAGGAATGATGGATTATCCCTCCAGTTCTGGACCACCAGCCGGTCATCGATCCAGACACGGGTTCCATCGTCAGCCGTTGTCGCGAGGACATATTCACCCGAAACTTCCGGGACCAACCACCCTGTCCACAGGATGGCGAACAGGTCATTGGTGGATCTGACCGTGCCGGCGGTCTGCCATTCGAAGTGGACCAGTTCGTCGCGCCTGGTCGCGAGTCGATCCATGAACCGGATTGAGTTGCTGGTCACCAACGCTATCGGATCGGTCTCACCGATTCCCGAGGTGATTTTCGATCCGAACACCTCCGTCGTCAGGCCGATGTCGTCGTCTTCGAGGCGGAGGAGGTGGTCTGGGGAGCCGCTTGCCAGGACCGCCCCCCGTGCAGTGCGCAGGCGGATCCGGAGGGATCGGGAGTCGTTCGGGACCGAATTGGAGGCGGCCAATACGATTTCCAATCTGGCCATTCGTTCGCCTGGCCGGAATACCAGGGTGCCTGAAGTCGGGCCGAATGCACCATT
>JBIKMQ010000057.1:0-8759 GCA_044359215.1 Candidatus Chromulinivoraceae bacterium | reverse complement strand
TTCCTGGGAATGAACCTCAAGTGCGCCCGTTGCCATGACCACAAGTTCGATCCGGTCAGCACCCGCGAGTACTACGGGCTCTACGGGATCTTCGCCGGCACGGAGTTCCCCTGGGCCGGCTCCGAGGAGGTGCAGTCCAAGCAGTTCAACCGGCAGCGCTTCGTGCCCCTGGTCCCCGATGCCGAGGCGGCCCCGCTCTGGGAATCGTGGCGCCAGGAACTCGCGGCCCTGAAATCGCGCATCGAGGCCCTCGAGACGGAGAAGCCCACGGCCCCTGCGGACATCGAGGCCCGCAAGCGGCGACTGGAGACCCTCAAGAACGACCTGAGGACCCGCGAGAAACCCGGCGCTCCCCCGGGCTTGCCGGTGGCCTACGCCGTGCGCGAGGGCATCCCGACCGATGTGCCCATCCAGCGCGGCGGGGAGCCCGGCCGACCCGGCGAGACGGTGGCCCGGTGCGTGCCGGCCGCCCTGGGCGGAGGCCTTCCGTTCCGGGCCGACGCGACCTCGAGCGGTCGCCTCGAGTTCGCGCAGTGGCTCACGCGGCCCGATCACCCGCTGACGGCCCGGGTGATGGTCAACCGCCTCTGGCAGGGGCACTTCGGCGTCGGGCTGGTCACCACCCCGAACAACCTCGGCGTGCGGAGCGATCCGCCGGTCCACCGCGACCTGCTGGACCACCTCGCCGCGGAGTTCGTCGATCGAGGCTGGTCGGTCCAGGCGATGCACCGCCTGATCATGAACTCGGCCGCCTACCAGCGTTCCAGCGCCGACCTCGAGAGCGGACGCGAGCGCGACCCGGCCAACCGGCTGCTCTGGCGCTTCAACCGCCGGCGACTCGACGCGGAGTCCCTGAGGGACGCATGGCTGTGGGCCAGCGGCGAGTTGCGGCTGGATCGTCCCGGGGCGCATCCGTTCCCCGGGCCCGACCGCTGGACGTGGACGCAGCACACACCCTTCCAGGAGCGCTACGACTCCCGGCACCGCAGCGTCTACCTCATGACCCAGCGCTTCCAGAGGCACCCGTTCCTCGCCCTCTTCGACGGTCCCGACACCAACACCTCCACCGAGGCTCGGCGCGCGTCCGTCGTGCCCCAGCAGGCGCTCTTCGCCATGAACAACGCCTTCATCGACGAGCGCGCCCGCGCCCTGGCCCGACGGCTGCCCGAGGCCGGCCCCGGCGACGACGCGCGGCTTGCGGCCCTCTCGGCCTGGTGCTGGCAACGTCCCTTGAGGGTCCCCGGCGAATCCGCCCTCCTGCGCGATGGCCTGACCCAGGCCCGGGCCCTCGGGCCGGATTCCGGCGATCCCTGGGTGCTGCTGGCCCGAGTGTTCCTGACCTCCAACGAATTCCTCCATGTCGACTAGACACTCGCGACGAACCTTCCTGGCCGCCGGCTGCGGGGCCGGCATGGCGTTCGGGAGTCCGGGCCTCTGGGCGCAGGCGGCCGCGCTGGGCGACGCGCAGTTCCTGGGACCCCGGCCCTCCCGGTTCCGGCCGAAGGCCACCCAGCTGGTGATGGTGTTCCTCACCGGCGGGTTCTCGCACGTCGACACCTTCGATCCCAAACCGGAGCTGCGGAAGCGCCACGGCCAACCCATCCCGGCCTTCGGACTCCGCCCCGACGAGGCCAAACCGCTGCCGCTCCTGGGATCCCGCTTCGAGTTCCAGCCCTCGGGTCGATCCGGGCTGCCCATCAGCGACCTGTTCGTGCGGCTGCGCGAGGTGGCCGACGAGCTGTGCGTGATCCGCTCGTTGCACACCGACATCGTCGAGCATTTCCAGGCCACCCTGGCCATGCACACCGGTTCGGCGACCGTGCCCCTGCCGAGCCTCGGCGCCTGGCTCGGCTACGGGCTCGGCACGCTCAACGCCAACCTGCCGGCCTATGTGGTCCTGGCCGAGCACCTGCCCTACGCCGGCGCACAGGTGTGGGACTGCGGTTTCCTGCCCGGCGAGCATCAGGGGGTGCGGATCATCCCCGGCGACCGGCCCGTGGCCGACCTCGATCCGGCCCCGCGACCGGCCACCCTGCGGGACCTCGAGGCGATGCTCCGCCGACGCCTCGACGAGGCGCACGCGGCCGATCGGCCCGACGCGTCGGACCTCCGGGCACGCCTCCGGAGCTTCGAGATCGCCCGGGGCATGATGCGGGAGGCGCCCGAGGTGTTCGACCTGTCGCACGAATCGGACGCGGTGCGCGCCCACTACGGTGTGGGTGCCGGGGACCGCAACTCCTTCGCCTGGCAGTGCCTCGTGGCCCGGCGACTGGTCGAGCGCGGGGTGCGCGTCGTGGAGCTCATCGACACGGGCTCGCACGACAACTGGGATTCGCACGGCGACATGGAGGGCCATCGGCCCAAGGCCCGGCGGGTGGACCAAGCGCTGACGGCCCTGCTCCAGGACCTGCGCCAGCGCGGCCTGCTCGATTCCACGCTCGTGGCCATCTGCACCGAGTTCGGCCGCACCCCGTGGAGCGACGGCGGCAACGGCAAGGGGCGCAACCACTACGCCAAGGCCTTCACCAGCCTGCTGGCCGGGGCCGGCGTTCGGGGCGGCACGGCCTACGGCCAGACCGACGAGTTCGGCGCCGAGATCGTGAAGGATCCCTGCCACGTGCACGACTACCACGCCACCCTGCTGCACCTCATGGGCATCGACCACGAGCAGTTGACCTACCGCTACGGCGGCCGCGATTTCCGCCTCACCGACGTCGCCGGCCGCGTGGTGCGGGAGATCCTGTCATAAGGGACCACGCCGCCCAGAAAGCGCTTCAAACCATCCGGTCCGGGCGGCATCTTCACCCACATTCCCCGAAGAAGTCCGGCGCTGGACCGCGCATCGTCCACGCCCTGCTGCCGATCCCTGGAAAGGGAGGCTCCGACTGGTCCTACGCCTGGGTCCCGGTGATGGGACCGGTGGTCGGCGGCATCGCGGGGGCCGCGCTGCATCGCCTGCTGTTCATCGGCTGAAAACCTCCCAAAGACTCCCATGGCCCACATCCTCTCCATCGACGCCGGGACCACCAGCGTCCGAGCCATCCTCTTCGATGCCGGCGGCCGGATCGCCGGGGTCTCGCAGCGGGAAATCCGACAGGGATACCCCAGGCCAGGCTGGGTCGAGCACGACGCCGGGGAGATCTGGAGATCCACGCGCCGTGTGGCCTCCGCCGTCCTCCGGACGGCTGGCCTGCAGGCTGGCGACATCGCCGCCGTGGGGCTGACCAACCAGCGCGAGACCACGGTGGTCTGGGACCGCCGGACCGGGACGCCGATCGCCCCCGCCATCGTGTGGCAGGACCGGCGGACGGCGACGGACTGCGACCGCCTTCGGGCCGGAGGTGGGGCCACGTCGATCCGCAAGCGTACCGGCCTCGTCGTGGACGCCTATTTCTCGGCCACCAAGGTCGCGTGGATCCTCGACCACACGCCGGGCGCCCGCGACCTCGCCCGGGACGGACACCTTGCCTTCGGCACCATCGACACCTGGCTGGTGTGGAACCTCACGGGCGGCCGGGCCCACCTGACCGACGTGTCCAACGCGTCGCGCACGATGCTCTTCCACCTCGGACGCGGCACGTGGGACCCGACGCTGCTCGATCGGTTCGATGTGCCCGCATCGATGCTGCCAAGGGTGGCCGCCTCGAGCGAGGTGTACGGCGAGGTCGCATCGATCCCGGCGCTCCGGGGCGTGCCCGTGGCCGGCATCGCCGGCGACCAGCAGGCGGCCCTCTTCGGGCAGATGTGCCTGAGGCCGGGGGCGACCAAGTGCACCTACGGCACCGGATGCTTCCTGCTGCAGAACACCGGCACGCGCGCGAGGCCCTCGCGCAATCGCCTGCTCAGCACCGTGGCATGGCGTCTGGGCGACGGCCCCCTGCACTACGCGCAGGAGGGCAGCGTCTTCATCGGCGGGGCCGCCGTGCAGTGGTTGCGCGACGGCCTCGGCCTCGTGCGTTCCTCGGCGGAGGTCGACACGCTGGCCGCCTCGGTCCCGGACTCGGGCGGGGTCTTCCTGGTGCCCGCCTTCACCGGCCTCGGCGCACCCCACTGGGACGCCTACGCCCGCGGCCTGATGATCGGGATGACCCGCGACACCACCGCCGCGCATGTCGCGCGCGCCACCCTCGAGGGGATCGCCTTCCAGGTAGCCGACCTGCTCGAGGCGATGGAGGCCGACACGGGCGTGGCCATCCCCGAGCTGCGGGTGGACGGCGGCGCGGCCCGGAGCGCCCCGCTGATGCAGATCCAGGCCGACCTCCTCGGATGCCCGGTCGTCCGGCCCCAGGTGACTGAGACCACCGCCCTCGGGGCGGCCTACCTGGCCGGTCTCGCCGTCGGCTTCTGGGGTTCCCCCGACGACATCGCCTCGCAATGGAAGATCGACCGCGTCTTCGAGCCCCGCATGCCCCGCGGACAGGCCGACGAGTTGCGCGGACGCTGGCGCGAGGCCCTCACCCGTTGCCGAGCCTGGGAAAAGCCGTCGACCGGCACGCCCGGCCGTGGCCGGTCCAAGCGCCGCTGAAGGACGGTCCCAAGATGCGCACCGCCCGCAGGAACGGGGATGGGAAGACCCGTTGGGCATGGGCGCCTGGGCCGCATTTGTCGCTTGGTAGCGGGCGGGGTGTCGTTTGTCTCGGACACAAGCCCCTCTCTGCCGTCATGACGCCGCACCGTCTTCCCTGCCGGGCCCATGCCCGTGCCTTCACCCTGATCGAACTGCTCGTGGTGATCGCCATCATCGCAATCCTGGCGGGCATGCTCCTGCCGGCCCTCGCCAAGGCCAAGGCCCAGGGCATCCAGTGCCTCAACAACCTGCGGCAACTGAACTTCGCGTGGATCATGTATTCGGGCGACCACTCGGACACCCTGGTGCCGGCGGCCTGGCTCCGCGCCCCGGGCGGTTGGTGCCAGGGGTGGCTCACCCTGGGAACCAGCGAGACCGACAACACCAACGTGGCCAACCTCATGGCACCTCGGGGCAAGCTGTGGGTCTACAACCAGTCGCTGGGCATCTACAAGTGCCCGGCCGACCGGAGCACCTCCCGACACGGCGGGGCCAACCTGCCGAGGGTCCGGAGCGTCGCGCTCAACCAGAAGATGAACTCGCCCGAGAGCTGGCTCTACGCGCCGAACGAACGGTTCGTGAACTTCGTCCGTCAGGGCCAGATCCAGAACCCGGCGCAGACCTTCACCTTCGTGGACGAGCGCGAGGACAGCATCGACGACGGGGCCTTCGGGGTGAACCTGATCGACACCGGAGCCAAGGCCCAACTCGTCAACTGGCCGGCCAGCTACCACAACCGCGCCGGCGGCGTGGCCTTCGCCGACGGACATTCCGAGGTGCATCGCTGGGTCGATCCGCGCACCACCGCCCCCGTCGGCAGGATCCAGCTCGGCTCCAATATCAATTCCCCCAACAACCCCGACGTGGCCTGGCTCCAGGAACGCTGCTCCGTCCCCGTGCCGTAGGCGGCACCCCAGCCAAACCAGCAGGCCGACGCGCCCGCTTCCGTCATGAATCGGAGCACTTCTGACCAAGGGTGACCCTCCGGCGAGACCGCAGCGGCCTCTGGGACGGGAAAGGTGGGGTGCAGGCGGGGATGGCGCTCGTCAATCGTTCGGAACAACCTGGGCCAAGGCCGGTCGAAACCCGACATCCAAGGTAAGCAGCTCCGGATTGCTGCCGCTCCGGTAGCCGGATCGGAACTTACGGCTCTCTCCCAGCCGGAAACAACCGCCACGGAACACGCGGAACGTCCCGGAAGCCGCCCCCTTGGGATGCACCGCGTTGCCGGGCGGATAGTCGCCGTGCCAGTCCGAGCACCACTCCCAGACGTTGCCCATCATGTCGTGGAGTCCCCAGGCATTGGCCTGCTTCCTGCCGACCAGACGAGTGGTGCCGCCCGAGTTGCCCGCATGCCAGGCAATCGTGTCGAGGTCTCCATGGCGGGGGCCCACGGTTCCCGCCCTCGCAGCGTATTCCCACTCGGCCTCGGTGGGCAGGCGCCATTCCCAACCGTCGGGCAACCACCCGTGCTGGCGATGCTTCGCCGTGAGCCTGCGACAGAACTCCAAAGCCTCGTTCCAATCAACCTGCTCGACAGGGAGCTGAAGTCCCTTGGATCGGGACGGGCGGGTGCCCATGACCGATTCCCACCGGGCCTGCGTGCACTCAGTCTCGGAGAGGAAGAATCCCAGATGGAACAGCACCTCGTGCTAGGTCTCGTTCACGCTCCGGTTGAACTCATCGGCGGGAGTTCCCATGATGAAGCGGCCTGCGGGGATCCAACGCACCGTGAACTCGTCCCCTACCCTCACGAATTGGCCCGCAGGGGGCGGGTAGGGCATCCCGAACCGCTTGGCGAACTGCTGCTCGGCCGTGAACGTTGACCTGGTCGACAGGACTCCCCACACCGTCAGCGCAAGCACCACAAGGGAACCGATGATTAGGCGGCGGACTTGCCACCCGCCGATCGGCCGGCTCGGCGCCTCTGGGGCCGACGTCGATCGGGCACCCTCCAGATACGCTTGAAGATCAGCCATCAGCTCATGGACTGAGGCGTATCTGCGGTTGCGGTCCTTCTCGAGGCATTTGATGACGATGCGATCCAGATCCCTCGACAGGGTGTGGACCAGGCGGCCGACGTCGCAATCCCGGCAGCGGGCGACCGACTGGGCCATGTCGTCGTTGTACTGGATGATCCGGGTGCTCGGTTTTCGGGGGGCCTTCTCGAAGATAAGCTTCCGGATGGCCTCGATCCCGTTGCGCCCCAGATCATTGCCGTCGATCGGGGTCACGCCGCACAACAGTTCGTAGAGCAGCACCCCCAAGCTGTAGATGTCGGACCGTGCGTCGATCTCCAGGCCGCTCCGCTCGGCCTGTTCCGGGCTCATGTAGACGGGAGTGCCGAGAAAATGGTTCTGGATGGTGTGGACTCCCTGCTCCGAAAGGTGCCCGTGCACCGCCTCGGCGATGCCGAAATCGATGACCTTGGGGAACGGTTTGTTGTCCCTTTCCGCCACCAGGATGTTGTTGGGTTTGATGTCGCGGTGGATGATGGCCTTCTGGTGGGCATGATGGATGGCGTCACAAACCTGGAGGAACAACTCCAATCGCTCCAACACCCCCCCGTCGCTCGCTCAAGCACCTCGGGCGATGCCCCTGCAAGACCTTGGATGACCGAACCCAAACCCTGGTGCCCACCCGCCGGAACTGGGACGCCAACGTGAAAGGTTCTCGATTTCCAGCACCTCCTCGAAAATCCGGCGGTGTCCTCGACCGCTGCCGGAGTTCCTCCTTTGCCAGAGGCCTCGCATTCTGGTCGTGTCCGGGAATGGTTCGCGTTCTCGCCTTGGCCCTTTTTCTGGTGTCATCCTTGACCGGGCTCGGGCAGGCGCCGGGGACCTTGATCTGGGAATACACCACCGGTGGCCCGTTCTGGTCGTCGCCGGCGCTGGATGCCTCGGGGACGCTGTACCTTGGATCTTCCGACACGCTGCATGCCCTGATCGCAAGCACGGGCAAGACGGTCTGGAAACTCACGGTGTCCGGCGCGGCTTTCGGGGATGCCTCCATCGGCCCTGATGACACCCTGTACATCGGAAGCTTTTCCAATGGGCGGGTCTGGGCGGTGGACTCGCAGCGCGGGACCAGGAAGTGGGAGTACCAGACAGGCGGTGATGTCTGGAGCGCTCCGGCCATCGGGAACAACGGCGCCATCTTCGTCGCCAGCAACGATGGAACCATCCACGCCCTCGACTCCGGCTCCGGCGCCAAGCGTTGGGAATTCAGGATTCCGGGGGGCACGGACCACCTCTACTCGTCCCCGACGGTCGGGTCGAACGGCACGCTTTATGTGGGTGCAACCAACAAGCTGTTCGCATTGAACGGAAACACCGGAGCCAAGCTGTGGGAATACTCCGAGCCCGGTGGATGGTTCGATTCGCCGCCGTCCCTGGGGGCCGACGGCACGGTCTTCGTCGGGCACTCATCCGGTGGACCGGTCTTTGCCAACGCCGGCCAGGTGCTGGCGATCGACGGAGCCTCTGGGAAGAAGAAGTGGGCACTGCCGACCGAGGGTCCGATCCTCTCCTCTCCAACCCTTGGAGCCGATGGAACCGTCTATGTCGGGGTCTCGACCTCTTGGGACGGTGCCGTGATGAAGGGCGGAGAGGTCTACGCCCTCGACGGAAGCAGCGGTTCGATCCGATGGGTTTCCGCACGGCGTTCCGCCGGGTGGTCGTCACCAGCCCTCGGGGCCGACGGGACGCTTTACATCGGCGGTGGAGGCAACTCCCTCGGCGCCCTCGATGCCGCAACCGGTGCGATGCGATGGGAGTTCCAGACCGGCGGCATGATCGACTCGTCCCCGGTGATTGCCGCCGATGGCTCCCTCTACGTCGGCAGCTCGGACGGCAAGCTCTACGCCCTCCGCTGCAGCTCGCCCGGACTGGCCAGGGGGGGCTGGCCCATGTACCGGGGCAACGCCAGTCACCCCGGCAACCTCTCAATGACCGCCCAGCGCCCGGGAGGCGACTTCGTCTGGCGGGTCCAGAAGGGCGGCACCACGATGCATGTGGGTGGCTCGGTGGCCGCCCTGAGGGAGGGAGATCTTCCCTACCCCGAGAGCTTCACCAAGGCTTTCACCGCGAGCCGGAAACTCGTGCTCCCGGTGGATTCGTCTGAACTCTCAGGGGCCGCCGCGGAGTCCTACCTCTCGGACCGCTCGTTGCTTCCTGCAGGATCGACGCTCCGG
>JBIKMQ010000056.1:0-8818 GCA_044359215.1 Candidatus Chromulinivoraceae bacterium | reverse complement strand
GCTTGGACTCATCCCAGCGGCCCGAGTGCCAATGCGCCTCGTCGGCCGCCACGGCGACGGCCCGTCCGCCCGCCGCCTTGGTCTCGGCGATCTCCACCGCGCCGTCCCCGAAGGACACCAGGGCGCGGGCCGGATCCAGGCCGTGGGCGTCGATGATCTCCCGGATGGCGTGGCGCTTGTGGAAGGAGGTGTCGGTCAGGCCCGTGGGCCCGTGGATGCGTTCCCCGAAGAACCCGCGCACCCCCAGGCAATCGACTTCGGCCGAGACCGCCGGCCGCGGGGTGCCGCTGACGATATGCAGGGTGGCGCCGGCCGCCTGGAACCGGCCCAGGAAGGCACGGGCGCCCCGGACCAGGTAATGGTCGGCCGGGCGGATTCCCTGGCCGATGGAGTCCATGCGCTCGCGGATCAACCGGCCGAGGCGTTCCTGGAAATCGTCCTGGTAGCGGTCCGGGTGCCACGGGGTGCCGCCGCGCTCGGCGACGAGCCCTCCCAGGCGCTCCATCTGGTGGATGCTGGGCCGGCCATTCAAGGCCCAGATTTCGCGGTGGGCCATGGCCTCCCGCGCCTCGGCCGATTCACCGGGGGCCGGAGGCAGGAATTCCAGCCACTGGCGAAGCATGACTTCGCCCCAGCCGGCCCGGATGAACGACAGGGTCCCGTCCCAGTCGAAGACGACATGCAAGGAGTTCATCTCAGAGGCTCACGGGCAACCCGGTGCGGATCGATTCGGCCTCGGCCTCGCAGACGGCGACGGCGGCGGCACCGTCGTCGGCGGTGACCACGCTCGGGGGAGTGCCCGCGCGGATCGATTCCACAAAGTGCCGCAACTGGCCCGCGTAGCCGTTGGGTCCGTCGAGCTTCAGGGTCTCGGCCGGTTGCCCCTCGACATAGCGGCGCAACGCCTCGGCGCCCCGCGAGGAGTCGTAGTCGAGGGTGGCCCGCTCGAACACCACGGTGTAGGCCATGCAGAACCCGAAGCCCGGGGTCATGGCCCAGCTGCCCTCGGCGCTGACCACCGCACCGCTGGCCGTGTCGTACTGGGTGAGCACATGGTCGATGCCGCCGCTGACCTTGGTGTGGCCCCGAGAGAACACCCGCGACGGGTGCCCGAAGCAGTACCGGATGAAATCCACGTCATGGATGTGCAGGTCGAGCAGCGCTCCGCCGGAATCGGCCGCGCTGAGGAAATGCCCATGTCCCCAGCCCGGGGCCTGGGCCACCCGGCGGAACCGGGCGCTGAGCACCCGGCCATGCTGACCGCCCGCGATGGCCTCGCGCGCCGCCTGCCATTCCGGCCAGAAGCGCAGGCACATCGCCGGCATGAGGAACACCCCGCGGGTTGCGGCCTCACGCGCCGCCTCGGCCAGCCGGTGGCCCTCCGCGGCGGTCCGGGTCATCGGTTTCTCGACCAGCACGTGCTTGCCGGCCTTCAGGGCGGCGATGGCCAGCTCCAGGTGGCTTTTGGTGGGCGTGGTGATGTCGACGACGTGGATCGCCGGGTCGGCGAGGAATTCGGACACGTCCCGGTAGGCGCGGACCTTCGCCATGTCGAGCCGCACGCCGTTGGGGTCGCCCACGTTGCCGCCGACCCGGGTAAGGTCGCCGTCGAGGTTGCGCCCGCTGGGGTTGCAAATCGCGCCGACCTCGGCGCCGGGCACGTGGGCCAACGCCTGGATGTGCGTCGCGGCCATGAAGCCCAGGCCCAGGAATCCGAACTGCAGTGTCATGAGGAGGAAAGGCAACCACGGGCCGCCCCCGAACACAATTCGCGAGGCGGTTCGGTTTTCTCCGGCCGGCCGCATGCAAGGCCGCAATTTGCGCTTCCGGTCGGCCCCCGGGCGGGTTGGAATGGTCGGCAGATTCCCGGATGAGCCTCGGCAAGACCATGAAGGGGGTGGCCAGTGCCGCCTTGGCGGCGCTGGCGGTTTCGGCGGCGGAGACGCCCGCGCGTCCCGCCTCGAAGGCGCCGGCATCGGCCACGCCCTCGGCCTCGCTGCATTGGGCCTTCCAGCCGGTCCGTGACCCGGTCCCCCCGCCGGTGGTCGATGCCGGATGGTGCAGCACGCCCCTCGACCGCTTCATCCTGGCGGCGCTGGAGCGTCAGGGTCGCCAGCCCGCCCCGGAGGCCCACCGCCGCACGTGGATCCGCCGGGTCACCCTCGACCTCACCGGGCTGGCGCCCACCGTGGAGGAGATCGATGCCTTCGAGCGGGATGACTCGCCCGAGGCCTCCGACCGCGTGGTCGACCGGTTGCTGGCCTCGCCCCGCTACGGCGAGCGCTGGGGGCGTCACTGGCTCGACGTCGTGCGCTACGCCGACACCGCGGGCGAGACCGCCGACTATCCCGTGCCGGTGGCCTGGCGCTACCGCAACTACGTCATCGACGCCTTCAACGCCGACAAGCCGTACTTCGACTTCGTCGAGGAGCAGGTGGCGGGCGACCTGCTGGCCCGCCAGGGACCCCGGGAGCGTTACGCCGAGCGGGTGGCGGCCACCGGATTCCTGGCCATCTCCCGGCGCTTCGGCTTCGATTCCGAGAACTACCACCACCTCACGCTGCAGGACACCATCGACACGATGGGCCAGACGTTCCTGGGTCTCACGCTCGGTTGCGCCCGCTGCCACAACCACAAGTACGATCCGGTTCCCGCGACCGAGTACTACGCCCTGTACGGCATCTTCGAGAGCACCCGCTTCGCCTTCCCGGGCTCGGAGCAGAAGCAGCGCACCCGCTCCATGGTGCCCTTGATCCCGCCCGAGGAGTCCCTGCCGCGCTGGCGTGAGCACGAGGCCCGGGTCGCCTCGCTGACCCGGGTGGTGCAGCGCGCCGGGTTGCCTGTGCCCTCGGCCGTGCTGCGGTCCATCGACGACCTGGACGGCGATTTCGAGCTGCAGGCCCCGGCCGCCGGCGGCAGCAAGGGGGTGCTGGTGCCGCCCTGGGTCTATGGCGGCCCGATCGCCGTCACCACCGACGCGCAGAGTCCCTTCCGCAACCGGTATCCGGGCGGCCGCGTGGGCGCCTCCATCCCGGCGGGCACGGCCTCGTGGCATCTCGGCCAGTCCCTGAACCGGCTCGGGGCGCCGGTGCGTGAGGCCGCCCGCCTGTTCATCAACCTCGACTTCAAGACCCTGCCCAAACCCAAGGCCGACCCCAAGGCCGATCCTGCCCAAGGCCCGGCGTCGCACCGGTTCCGGGCGGGTCGCGACGGCGCCTCTGGGCCGGCCTTCGAGGTGCTGGTCTCGGCCGGGCGACTGGTCTTCCGGACGGGTTCGGCGGCTCCGGGATCGGCCGCCTCGACCGTCCTGGGCGAGTTCGCCCCGGGCACCTGGCAGAACCTTCAGCTGGAAGTCGACCGCAAGGCCCGGACCGTCCTGGCCCGCTTGGGCACTCCCGGGTCGGTCCGCTCGGTGGGGCCCCTGCGCCTGGCCCCCGACTGGGACGGCGTGGTGGATTTCATCGGACTGGATTCCGACATCGGGTCGCCCGATCCGGCCGGCCGTGCCGGCGATCCGGCCGACTCCCCGGGGCTCCTCATCGACCACCTCGCCATCCAGCCCGAGCCCCTCGCCCCGGTGTCCACCGAGGCTCCCGCCTCGGCCGTCGATCCGTTGATCTCGGAGCTGGAGCGGCTGGAGTCCGAGCTCATGTCCCTGCGGGGCATCGATGGCGGGTTCGAGGGCCAGAAGGCCGGCAGCCCGCCGGCCAGCCCGTGGAGGCCCGGGCCCAACAGCCGGGTGCGCCTCCGGGCCGAATCCCAGAGCCCGTTCGTGGGACTCCTGCCTCGCGGAGGCCTGGGCATCCACATGACGGGTGGCCTGGACTATGACGGATTCGGCCAAGGCCTCTCCCCGGCCTGGAAGGCCGACCGGACCGGGCGCCTCCGGGCCGCCTTCGACTTCCGCTGCGGTGAGGTTCCCGGCGGGCCGACGCCCGGGACCGAAGGCACCTGGCGATACTACCTTGGGCACGGAGCCGGCACCTCGGCGGCGGTGGAGCTGTTCTGGTCGGGGTCGGAGTTCTTCCGCATCGACGGCGACCGCCGGGAGGTGGTGGCCCCGTTGCGCCGCGGTCGGTGGTACCAGGTGGCCATCGACCTCGACCTGAAGGCCCGCCGCTACGAGGCGACCCTGCGCGAGGAGGCAGGCGGCGCGTCGTCGGTCCCCGTGGCCTTCGCCGGCGCGGTCCACCCGCGCTGGGATGGATCGATCGACGATGTCTTCATCGACAGCCACGGCCACCGGCCCGGTCCGAAACCCGCCCTTGATGCCGACAACTTCGCCGTGCAGGAGGCGCCGCTGCCGGCGGCCGATGCCCTGGCGGTCACCGAGAACCCCGGGGCGGTCGAACGGCGCCGGTCGCGGGTCGTGGCCATCGAGGCGCGCCTGAAGGCCTTGCAGGAGGCCGCCCAGGAGGCCGCCGGTGAACTGGAGCGGCTGGTGGTCGAGGGACCGTTCCCGCTGGCCTACGGCGTCGCCGAGGGGACTCCGCGCGATGCCTTCTTCCAGGTCCGCGGCGAACCCGATCAACCTCGGGAACGGATCCGCCGGGGCGCCCTGTCAGCGGTGGGCCCGGCCCGCATGGGAGCGCCTGCGGCCTCCAGCGGTCGCCTGGAGCTGGCGCGTTGGTTGACCGACCCGGCCAACCCGCTCCCGACCCGGGTGATGGTCAACCGGGTGTGGCAGCAGCACTTCGGCGCGGGCCTGGTGGCCACGGCCAACGACTTCGGTCTCCGGGGACAAGCCCCGAGCCATCCGGAGCTGCTGGATCATCTGGCCTCGGAGTTCCGGCGCTCCGGCGGATCGATCAAGGCCCTGCACCGGGCCATTCTCCGGAGCGCCACCTATCGCCAGCGCAGCGAGCCCGAGGCGGACGCCCCGTCCGTCACGGCGACCGCGATGGCCAACGCGACCGGTGGGTCCCTGTCCTGCCCGGTCGAGATCCCGGGTGCCGGTGGGATCGTCGGAGGGGGCGCAACGGGCGCCGCGTCGGCCGACGGGCTGTTCTCGCCGTTTCCCCGCCGACGCCTCGGGGCCGAGGAGACCCGCGATGCCATCCTGGAGGCCTGCGGCGACCTCGACCTGTCGGTCGGGGCGGGGCATCCGTTCCCCTCGCCCACCCGCTGGGGCTACACCCAGCACGGCCCCTATGTGGCCTCCTACGACCACAACCGCCGCAGTGTCTACCTGATGACCCAGCGCATCCAGCGGCACCCCTTCCTCGCGCTTTTCGACGGGGCCGACCCCAACGCCAGCACCGCCCTCCGCCGCACCACCACCGTGCCTTCGCAGGCCCTGTTCTTCCTGAACGACCCGATGGTGCACCGGCAGGCCGAGAACCTGGCACGTGTGGCCCTGGCCGATGGGGCGTCCGAGAGCGCCGCGGTGGAGTGGGTTCACCGGCGGATCCTGCGCCGCGCCCCGGAACCGGCCGAGTCGGCCGACGCGGCCGCGTTCCTGGACCGGTACCGCCGGGCCTTGGAATCCTCCCGGCCGTCTCCCGGTGCCCCGCCCCCCCGCACCCGCGCCCTGGCCGCCTGGATCCGCGTGCTCCTGGGCAGCAACGAATTCCTGACGGTGGATTGACCCCGAAGCCATGCTCACCCCCGATCGGCCATGAGACCCCACCTCGCCTTCGACCCCCGCCGCCGCGGGTTCCTGCGTTCGCTCGTCGGCGGGTCCGCGCTGCTCCCGGGCATCGTGCGCGACCTGCTGGCGCGGGAGGGCGGCGGCCTGCCCGGGATCTCCGCCGATCCGCTCCTGCCCCGGGCGCCGCATTTCACCCCCAAGGCCAAGCGGGTGATCTTCCTCTACATGAGCGGCGGGGTCTCCCATGTCGACTCGTGGGACCCCAAGCCGCGGCTCTTCGCCAGCGCCGGCAAGACCGTGACCGTCGACGAGTTCCAGGGTCGCAAGGGTGACTTCACCATGTTTGCCAAGCGGCCCCAGTGGGAGTTCGCGCGGCACGGCCGCTGCGGCACCGAGGTCAGCGGTCTCTTCCCGCACATGGCCGGGTGCGTCGACGACCTGTGCGTGATCCGCTCGATGACCTCGGACCACACCAACCACTACGAGGCCACCCTGGGCATCCACACGGGCTCCTTCACCTTCGCCCGGCCCAGCATCGGGTCGTGGGTGAGCTACGGCCTGGGCACCGAGAACAGCAACCTGCCGTCCTTCGTGGTCATCGCGCCCAAGAGCCCGTATGCCGGGGGGCAGGTCTGGGCCAGTGATTTCCTTCCGGGGGCCCATCAGGGCACCTGGGTGGTGCCGGGGGCGGAACCGGTGGCCAATCTGCGTCGCCGGTCGCCCTCCGAGGAGCTCCAGGCGCTGGAGATGGCCGCCATGGACCGCCTGAACCTGCGCCACCGGGCGGCCCGGCCGGCCGACCCCTTGCTGGCGGCCCGCATGAAGTCCTTCGAGACGGCCTTCGGCATGCAGATGGAATTGCCGGAGCTCTTCAACCTGTCCCGCGAGAGCGATGCCACCCACGCCCTGTACGGTCTTGAGCGGGGCAGCACCCGGGGGTTCGCCTGGCAATGCCTGGTGGCCCGTCGGCTGGCCGAGCGGGGGGTGAGGTTCATCGAGTTGATCGACTCGGGCTCGTCCGACAACTGGGACGCCCACGGCGACATGACCCAGCACGGCCCCCTGGCGGCCAACGTCGACCGCCCCATCGCCGGCCTGCTGAAGGACCTGCGCCAGCGCGGGATGCTCGAGGACACGCTGGTCGTCTGGACCACCGAGTTCGGCCGGACCCCCTTCAACGCCACCGCCGACCACCGCGGCCGCGAGCACCACCACTGGGTCTTCTCGTCCTGGCTGGCCGGGGCCGGCGTCCGGGCCGGCACGGTGTACGGCGCCTCCGATGACCTCGGCATCCGGGTGGGAAGCGACCGGGTCCACGTGCACGACTTCCACGCCACCATCCTGCACCTGCTCGGCTTCGACCACGAACGGCTGACCCACCACCACAACGGACGCGACTACCGGCTCACCGACGTGGCCGGCGAGGTCGTGCGGGGGATCCTGGCCTAAGGGGCCGGGGCCTCGTGGGGTTGCCCTGGGACCTCTTCAGGAGGGCGGGCCCGGCTGGGAGACCGGCGGCTTTGCCGCAAAGAGGTCGCCCTCGTCCACGGCGGTCACCGCAGGCGGGGCATCGATGCCGTGGAAGCGGGGTTGGGCGAAGGCCAGGCGCTTGGCCATGACCCCGATGGCCTCCGGGTTGAGGTCGACGAGCACCGCCGACCGGCCAAGTCGCGCCGCCGATTCCCCGATGGTGCCGCTGCCGGCAAAGAAATCGAGCACCCGGTCCCCGGGGTTGGAATGCACCCGCATGATCCGGTTGATGATGGCCAGCGGCTTCTGCGTGGGGTAGCCCGTCTTTTCCCGGCCGTTGGGGCTGACAATCGTGTTCCACCAGGTGTCCGTGGGGGTCTTGCCCCGGGCGGCCTTCTCCGGGCCGACCAACCCCGGCGCCATGTACGGGATGCGGTCGATGTCGTCGAAGCGGTAGGTGTAGTTCTCAGGGTCCTTGGCGTACCAGAGGATGTTGTCGTGCTTCGGCGACCAGCGCCGGGTGGCCCTGGCCCCGTAGTCATAGGCCCAGATGATCTCGTTGAGGAACGACTCCCGGCCGAAGATCCCATCCAGCAGCACCTTGCAGTAGTGGACCTCGCGGTAGTCGATGTGGAAGAAGAACGAACCGTTGGGCTTGAGCAGTCGCCGGGCCTCCTCCAGCCGGGGTTCCAGGAACGCCGGATAATCGGAGAAGGTGTCCGCGTAACCCTTGGTCCCGACCTTCACCGTCCGGTAACGGCGGCCCTGGAAGCCGGTCCGGTCCCCGTGTTCGTCATCCCGGACGGTCTGGATCTGCGTCCGGGCCTGGACCTTGCCGGTGTTGAACGGGGGGTCGATGTAGATGAGGTCGAACGAGGCGTCGGGAAACCCCTTGAGGATTTCGAGGTTGTCGCCGAAGTGGATGTCGATCACGGGTTCGGGTGCCGGTCGCCCGGGCGGCGGGCTCGGGTTCCGGGGATGTCTGAGGTTTTGGGATCTCTGAGATTTCGGGGGGGTGGTTCGGCTGTCCGGCCGATCTTGGGCCGGTGTCGGGCCTGACGCCACCGGCCCGGCGGCGTCAGGCCCGCCGGTCACGCTCCGGGGCTCAGTCCAAGCTAATGAACGCTTCCCGTCGGTCCAGCGCTTTCTGCCCGTCGAGGCCGCCCAAGCGCGCCTGCATCTTTCGGCAGGTCCGCGTTTGACTTTGTGAACGCCCCTTCCTTAACTCACCGGCACTTGTTCCCGAGACCTGCGCCCCCCTGGGCTGGGCCGACGGAAAATCCCGAGGACACCGTGGCTGCCAAAGACGATTTTCTTCTCGAAACCATGCTCGACATGGGTCTGACGACCCAGGAGGCCGTCGCCGAGGTGCGCCCGGAGGCCGAGGCCTCGGGGGAAGGGGTGGTGGACACCTTGGTCAAGACCGGCCGGCTGGAGGCATCGCTGGTCGTCATGGCCAAGTCGACGTACTTCGGCGTGGAGATGGTCAACCTAGCCGAGACCCGCCTCACCGACGAGGTCATCAACGCCGTCCCCCGCCACGTCGCCCGCAAGTACAACGCCGTCCCGGTCGCCGCCCATGACGGCACGGTGGTCGTCGCCCTGTCCGACCCGTCCGACATCGAGGCCATCGACGGCCTCCAGGTATCCCTCGGCAAGACCCTCGAGTACCGCGTCACCAGCGAAGACGACCTGAAGGCGGCCCTGGACAAGTACTACGGCAACTCGGGCGGCGGCGGCGGTCGCGGCGACTCCGAG
>JBIKMQ010000055.1:0-8859 GCA_044359215.1 Candidatus Chromulinivoraceae bacterium | reverse complement strand
CACCCGTCGGCGGGTCCGCCTGCCAGAGGGCCAGGACCGCCCAGATCGCCAGGGCCAGATCCACCCGGCCCAGCCACGCGAGGGTGCCGGCCCCATCGTCGAGCATCCGCCAGCGCGCCACACCGAAACCCATCCGGAAGGCGACCATGGTCCACGCGAGGGCATGCGACCGTCTCGAGGCCAGCGGGACCAGGAGGTGCAGGATCGACACACCCACCAGCAGCCAGCCTGCGGCGCGGACCATCCGGACGACGTCGAGCCACTCCACCAGGCTTCCAACCGGCGCCTGGGAGAGGAACCGGATCGGCAACTCCGGAAGGAGGAGCGCCACCAGGCCGACCAAGGCGCAGGAAAGGGCCTCGATCCTCAGCAACCATGTGAGTGGACGCATGGTGTCGTGGAAAAGGTTCAGAACCGCCGGGAAACCTGCAGATAACCGCCCCGGGGCACGGCGGTGACCGCCCCGCGGATGCCCGTGTCCTCGACGTACTCGAGGTGCTGGGGGTTGGCGAGGTTCTGCCCGACGAGGGCGATCTCCCAGTCGGCCGACGGGCGCCATGCCAGCCGGGCGTTCAGCCCGAAGTACCCGTTGATCTGTTGGAACCTCCCGCGCAGGCCGCTCACCCAACGCCCGATGACATCGAACTCCAGGTCGTTGGGCAGGTTGAACTGGGACCAGACCGAGACCTGGTGCCGGGGATCCTTGCGCAGGTCGATGAACTGGCCCTCGACCGGATTCGAGAGATCGCCGTCGAAGAAGGCGTAGGACGACCTCAAGCGGAAGGCGGTCCCGGGCCGGTATTCGGCCGCCAGTTCCACCCCCCGCGTGTCGCCGGATCCTCCGGACCGGGCCACGCTGGGCAGCACGAGGGTGTTTCCGGTCGGCCCCAGCCCGATCGCCGCGGGCAGCGGCTCGCCGTGCACGAGGTTGTCGTAGACGTTGTAGTAGCCGCTGGCGGAGAACGACCACTGCTCCAGGGGTTGCACCCGGTATCCGACCTCGTAGGCGATCAATTCCTGCGCGCGAACGTCCGTGCTGCCCGCAAACGAGACGAACACGGGCAAGCCGAAGACAGGCGGCAGCTGGTCGATGGGGAGAGCCGCCTGGCGCACGTCGTTCTGGCTGCGCCCCGGCACCTGGACCGCGCGGGAGACGGCCGCCCAAACCGTATGTTGCTCGTTCGGCGTCCAGGCCAGCCGGGCGTTCGGGGCGAATTCAAAGCCGGTGAAATCGTTGTGCTCGAGCTTGGAACCGAAGGTGGCCCGGAGCCGTTCCTCCACGAGGATCACTTCGTTGTGGAGGAAGGCGCTGAAGAGCTGCTGGTTCCGTTCGTTGGGCACCCAGCCGAACAACCGGTGATTGTTGAGCCGGCTTGGGAGGTACCGGTAGCCGAGGCCCACCAGACTGGACACCCTCGGGAGCACCGGGAAGCGGAGATGGCCGTCGAGGTCGTAGACATCCTGCCCCTGGATGGAGCCGAGGGTCTCGGAGGCATCGCGGGAGTGGTCGTAGTAGGCCTGCAGGTCGAGGCTCGTGTCCTCGCTCCAGGTGCGCTGGAAGGCCGCCCGGGCGTTGCCCCGTTCCGCATGATACCGCACCGGGGTCTTGGGCGAGGCTGGCCCGATCGGCGTGGGGGGCGACGGGATGAGGATGCTGTCGCCGTAAGCCGTGCCCATGACGTCGCTGGAGAGGGTGAAGCGGTGCTCGTCGGTCTCCCGGTCAAAGCGGATCCCTCCTTGCGTCGCCCGCTGCCCGTCGAACCCGCCCTCATGCGAGGCGCGGTCCTGGTGCTTGGCATAGGCCCGGATCCATCCCCAGTCCTTCCACGCGTCGCCGATGCGGCCGTCGGCAAAGGCGCGCTGTTCGGTGCCCACGCCGACGCTGGCGAATCCCCCGGTGGCCTGGCGGCTCGATTTGGTGACGATGTTGATGACGCCGTTGACGGCGTTGGCGCCCCACAGCGTCCCGCCCGGTCCGCGGACCACCTCGATGCGGTCGATGTCCTCCAGCAGGGTGTCCTCGAGGATCCAGTTCACCCCGCTGTTGTTCACCTGGTAGATGGACCGGCCGTCCACGAGCACCAGCAAATGCTCGGTGTAGATGTTGCTGAAGCCCCGCGAGGCCACCGCCGTCTTGTTGGCGTTGATGCGTGCGACGCTGATGCCCGGGGCCAGTCGCAAAGCCTCCGGGAGGGTCCGAGCCCCGGATCGACGGATGTCCTCGTTGCTGATCACCGAGACCGCCGCGGACGCCTTGAAGGCGTCCTCCGAGTGCTTGGAGACCGAGGTGACCAGCACCTTCTCGGCGCTCAGCCACCGCAACTCTTCCTCCAGACTGGCGTTCGGGGACGCCTCGGGGGCGGGCTCGCCGGCCTTGAGGGCGGGTGGGGTTCCCGGTGCCTGGGCCCACCCGAGGCTGGCCGAGACCAGTTGGCTGGCGATCAGGATGACCGCCCGCAGGCGCATCGCGGGTCCGGACCCGGCATCGACCCGGACCGGCGGTCGATCCCGGTGGCGGGGGACTCCTTTGGGATTCATGGCACTTGGGTTGATTCAGACGTTTTCCCATTCGGAGGCGTTTGTCCATCCATCCCGAGGGTTCCCGTCGATTTCCTCCGCAGCTCGAGCCTTGTCAGCGGCAGCAAAGCCCGCTGGAAGCCAGGAACCATCCGCGGAAACGGTGACGGACGATCCCTCGCCACCTGCACCATCCGATGCATCGCGACTCGCTCGACTCGGCACTTGGCCCTGGGTGGGGTTGGTGCCAACCTGATCCCGGTCGATCATGCGCGTGTCCGCGTTCCATCCCAGTCACACGGTGGTCCGGCGACCGATGGGTCGGTGGATCCATGGCTTCGCACCGCGATGGATGCTGGGGCTGTGGATGCTGGTGTGCAGCGCGGCCGCGGCGGCCGACCTGACGACCACCCTTCCCGACGGATCCGATCTCTGGTCGCTCACGCCGCCCCGGACGCCCCCGGTCCCCGAGGCCCGGGGATCCCTTCACCCCATCGACCGGTTCATCGACGCGACGCTGGCCGAGCAGGGGTTGCGGCGCGCGCCGGAGGCGGACCGGCGGACGCTGGTCCGACGTGCCGCGTGGGACCTCACCGGCCTGCCTCCCACGGTCGAGGAGATTTCCGCCGGCCTGCAGGGTTCCCCAGGGGATGACGGCGCGGCCTTCGACCGCCTCGTGGACCGTTGGTTGGCATCGCCGGCCTACGGCGAGCGCTGGGGACGCTGGTGGCTCGACCTCGCCCGGTACGCCGACACCAACGGCCAGGACGAGAACAAGGTCATGTCCAACGCCTGGCGCTACCGCGACTGGGTCGTGCGCTCCTTCAACGCCAATCAGCCCTACGACCAGTTCCTGCGGGACCAGCTGGCCGGCGACCTCGTCGACCGGACCGGCGTTGCCGAGTCGGTGGTCTTCGACCGGTGGACCGCCACCGGCTTTCTCGTGCTCGGGCCCAAGATGCTGGCCGAGCAGGACAAGCCGAAGCTGGTCATGGACCTGGTGGACGAGCAGATCGATGTCGTGGGTCGGGCCTTCCTCGGGTTGACCCTCCAGTGCGCCCGCTGCCATGACCACAAGTTCGACCCGGTCAGCGCCGCCGACTACTACGCGCTGGCCGGCATCTTCCGCAGCACCAAGACGATGGAGAACCTCGCCTTCGTGTCGAAGTTCAACGAACGCGGGATCACTCCGGCCGAACGCCTGGCGGCGATCGAGGCGCACCGGTCCGACCTGAAACGCCTCCAGGAGGAGCACGACTCGATCGAACGCTCGGCCCGCGAGCGTCTCCGGCAGGACTGGCGGGAAGCCCTGTCGGAAGGGCTTCCCGGATGGCTGCGCGACGATCCGGGGGTCACGAAGGTGGCGGGTCCCGCCGAGGGTCCCGAGGCGAGATGGCGTGGCTGGTGGAAGGGCGGGACCGTCAGCCCGTCGGTGCGTCAGGCCGTCCTCGAACTGGCTGGCGATCCCGCGGCACGACAGGCGTTGGTCACCGCATTCGGTGAGGGAACCCCGCGGGCGGAACTGCGGCTGGGACCCGGCCGGCTTGGTCAGGGATTTCGCGCCGGGGGCGACAACCACCTCGACCATCCGTCGACGCCGGCGCTCGAACCACCCCACTGGACGCTGCAGACGTGGGTCCGGGCCGACGAATGGCCCAAGGGAGGGGAGACCCGTCGCTGGCTGGTTTCCAAGAACGCCAACGAGTGGGTGGAGGGACATTACGCCCTCGGTCTCGACGGTGACCACGCCATGGCCTGGGTGAACATCGGGGGCGGGCGCGAGCACGTGACGACCGTCCGGGCGGCGAAGCCCTTGAAGCGGGACCATTGGCATCACCTCGTGGCGACCTACGACGGGCGGACCTTGGCCCTCTTCGTCGATGGCCTGGCCGCCGGCGGCACCGAGGTGGGCAAGGCCCGGGTGCCGGGCACCGGTCACGTTTCCCTCGCCCGCCGCCCCGATGGCCACGTGCGGTTCCGAGGCCTCCTGGACGAGGTGTTGATCGCCGGTGAGGCCTGGACGGCCGACCGGGTGCGTCAGGCATTCGAGGCTCCGGAGCGGGCGCGTGCCTGGCCGGCGCTGCTGCGCTGGGATTTCGACCATCTCGACGCGTCCGAGCAGCGGGAAGCCCGGCGGGCCGAGGCCCGGGAGGCGATCTTCGGGGGCGACGGTCCGCTGGCGTTGCCCAAGGACGCTCGGCCCCTGTTCCCGGAGGCGACGCGGCAAGCCCTCGCGCGCAATGGGCAGGAGCGGGAGGCCCTCCAGCAGCGGGATCCAGGCGCCCCCGCGCACGCGCTGGCGGTGGAAGAGGGAACCGTGGCCGACCTGCCGATCCACATCCGGGGGAGTCATCTGCAATTGGCGGCCCACCCGGTGTCGCGGGGTTTCCCCCGGGCGATCCGGGTCGCCGGTCCGCCGGCCATCCCGTCGGGTCGGAGCGGCCGCCTCGAACTGGCGCAGTGGCTCACCCGGCCCGACCACCCGCTCACCTCGCGCGTGCTGGTCAACCGCGTCTGGCAGGCGCACTTCGGCCACGGCCTGGTGCGCAGTCCCGACAATTTCGGACGGCGTGGGGATCGCCCGACGCATCCCGGGCTGCTCGACTGGTTGGCCCGCGACCTCGTCGACCACGGATGGGACCTGAAGCGGCTGCATCGGCTCATCCTGACCAGCGCGACCTGGCGGCAGGCCGGTCGCATCCACGCCGACCCGAAGGGTGCCGGGCTGGACCCCGAGAACCGTTGGCTTTGGCACTTCCCGAGGCAGCGGCTCGAGGCGGAGATGGTCCGGGACGGGGTGCTGGCCGTGGCCGGACGGCTGGACCGGACCCTCGGCGGAAGCCTCGTGACCTGGAAGAACGACGAGTACGCCCCGAAGGACGAGGTCTCGGAATCGTCCCTGCGCCGCACCCTGTACCTGCCGGTGGTCCGGGACCGTGTCTACGACCTGCTCACCCTCTTCGATTTCGCCAACCCGAGCGTCGGCGTCTCCCGGAGGACGCCGACGGTGGTCTCCCATCAGGCGCTCTTCTGGATGAACAGCCCCTGGGTGAAGGAGCAGTCGCGGGCGATGGCGGTCCTGCTGGAGGGCCAGTCCGCCGGCCTGCGGCCTCCGGTGGCCGAGCGCGTGGTGCTGGCCTACGAGCGGGTCCTCGGGCGGCCGCCAACCACCACCGAGATCGACCGCGCCAGGGCCTTCCTCGAGGGGCCTGGGGTCACCGCTGCCGATCCCGATTCGCCCGGGCGATGGGCCAGTTGGTGCCAGGTGCTCCTGGCCAGTTCGGAATTCCAGTACCGCGAATGACTCCCCGATCCAACCTCCAAGGGCCGGGGGTCTCCCGGCGTCAGTTGCTGCGCCGGACGGCCCTCGGGTTCGGGCACCTGGCCTTGGCCGGCCTGCTGTCGTCGGCGGGACGGGCCCGGGCGGCCTCGGACGCCCCGGAGCAGAGGGGTCCGCTGGCGGCCCGGCCGCCCCGGTTCCGCCCACGGGCCCGCCGGATCATCTTCCTCTTCATGCACGGTGGGCCGTCGCACGTGGACACCTTCGACTGGAAGCCCCGCCTGCTGAAGGATTCGGGCAAACCGCTGCCCTTCGAGAAACCCCGCATCCAGTTCGCCAAGACCTCGAACCTCCGGCGATCCCCCTGGGAGTTCCGCCCCTACGGCCAGTCGGGCGCGATGGTCAGCGACCTCTTCCCGAAGGTCGGGGCGATGGCCGACCACCTGTGCTTCCTCAAGGCGGTGCACGGCACCAACGAGGCCCATGGCGGGGCGCTGTTGAAGCTTCACACCGGGTCGGACACCTTCGTCCGGCCGAGCATGGGGTCCTGGATCACCTACGGCCTGGGCACCGAGAACCGCAACCTCCCGGGCTTCCTGACCATCAACCCCACCCTGGGGCATGGCGGGGTGGGCAACTGGTCGAGCGCCTTCCTGCCGGCGGTCCACCAGGGAACCCCGATCGGCGGCGGCGTTCCGGTCGACCGGGCCACCATCCACTACCTCCACGACCCGGACGGCGAGGCACGCACCCAGCGCGCGCAACTCGACCTGTTGGGCCGGATGAACCGGGACCATCAGGGTGCGGTCGGGGCCGACCCGGTATTGGAGGCCCAGATCGAGGCCTTCGAATTGGCCTTCCGCATGCAGGCCGAGGCGCCCGAGGCGATGGACGTCGGGCGCGAATCCGAGGCCACGCGGCGCCTCTACGGCCTCGACGACCCGAAGACCGCCTCCTTCGCGCGGCAATGCCTGCTGGCCCGCCGCTTCAGCGAGCGTGGGGTGCGGTTCGTCCAGGCGACCCACGGGTATTGGGACCAGCATTCGGACCTCACCCGCGACCATGGACGATTGGCCTCGGAGGTCGATCGCCCCATCGCCGGGCTCCTGCAGGACCTCAAGGCCCGGGGACTCTGGGACGAGACGCTGGTGATGTGGGGTGGGGAGTTCGGCCGGACCCCGACGCTGCAGGGCGACGATGGACGCGATCACCACCCCCACGCCTTCACGATGTGGCTGGCCGGCGGGGCCGTGAAGAACGGCTTCAGCTACGGGCTCACCGACGACTACGGGTTCTACGGTGTCGACCAGAAGGTGCATGTGCACGACCTGCATGCCACGCTGTTGGCCTTGCTGGGCCTCGACCACGAGGACCTGACCTACCGCCATGCCGGCCGCGACTTCCGCCTGACCGACGTCCATGGACGGGTGGTCGAGGAGATTTTCGCCTGAACCGGGCAGCCCGCGATCCTCAGGGCACCACCATCCGGTAGAACCGCTGGGCGGCATCCCAGGCCAGGGGAAGGGACACTTCCCGCGACGTGGTGCCGGGGGCGATGTCCTGGGAGCGAGTCCACGGGCCGCCCACGCTGTCGGCGATCTCGAGGCGGTAGGCCCGGGCGGCTTGCGCAAGGAACTGCAGGGACCAGGCCGCGCCATCCCGGGCCACCGCGAGACGGAACACGCTGGAGGCGTTGCGCGGGTCGGTGCCGGCGAGGAACTCCTGCCGGTTGTTCGCCCCGTCGCCGTCTGGATCCTCCAGGGCGTCGGCCGCGCGGTCGGGCCCGAGGCCGTGGCGCGTCTCCCAGTCGTCGGGAATCCCGTCTCCGTCGCTGTCCGGATCCGGGGAGGCATTGGGCCGGCCCGGGGTGGCCTTGCCGGGGAAGCGCACCCGCTGGGTGGACCCGTCGGGCAGCAAGCCTTCCGAGACCCCGTCGTCCTGCAACGTGTAGTCGACGCTGTCCACCACGCCGCCATGGGCCGCAACCAGGCGCAGGGTTTCACCCAGGGCGCTCAACCGGAAACCCAACCCGGTCCCCGGGACGTCCGCCGGACTGCCTTCCATGCGGAAACGGGCGAAGCCTCCACCGGCCAGGAAGCTGGGGGTGGGCAGGGCTCGATTGGTGGCGCCGCGGATGCTGGGATCGTCGGTGAGCACCCAACGGGACAGGTCCACCGGCAGGGGGTCCGCATTGTGGAGTTCGACGAACTCCATCGCCCCACCGCCGGTCGCGAGCCACTCGTTGATGCGCACGCGGGACCCGTCGGCGAGGGCTCCGACCGTGAACGGGCCATCGACCCCGTCGGAGCCGGAGGCGAGGACCCAGTTGGGTCCATGGCGCCAAGCCGGTCGGCCCGGGACCTGCGGGCCATAGTCCACCCGGTCCCAAACCCGGCCATCGGCACTCTCCAGGCGCAGCGAGCCTCCGTCGTCGGGCAGGGTGGCCCGGGGCGACCACAGACGGAGCGGGTCAGACGACGGCGTGGCGGGTGTGGCGCCCAGGATCCGGAGGCGGTGGCCAGTCCCGAGGGCCATGGGGCCATCCAGTTCGATCGTCCGGGATGCCAGGCCGGGTGGGTCGATCACCAGGCGCAAGCCCGCCCGGGAAACCGGTGAGGCCCCGACATTCTCGATGTCCACCCAGTCCGCGTCGGAGCGCGCGAGGAATGCCGCAAGCCGCAAGGTCTGGCCGAGGACCTCGACCCGGTTGCTCAAGCCGGGGCTCTCGCTGAAGGCCAAGGACTGGATGGCCCCGGAGCCGTCGGGAATCCGCGCCAGCGTGGCGCCGCGTGCCGGCGCCGGGTAGACGATGCGCTGCACCTCGGCGCCGGTCGGGTCCTGGAGCGCCACGAACCCGGCGCCGGACGGTACTTCCCAGTCGACCCGCGTGGGCGACGAACCCGGGCCGGCCGACAGCACCAGGAATCCTCCGGGGGGCACGAACGTGGGCCCATTGAGCCGCAGCACGGTGTTCGACGCCGACAGGATCCAGCCGTTGACCTGGGCCGGGCGGGAGTCCGCGTTGTGCAATTCGATCCACGGCGATCCTTCCGCCGGCAGGA
>JBIKMQ010000054.1:0-8869 GCA_044359215.1 Candidatus Chromulinivoraceae bacterium | reverse complement strand
TCCTCGACAACGGCGACGTCCGCATCGGGATGGATCTGGCGCTGGGCGGGGCCGTGACGTTCCTGTCGGGCAAGGGCCATCCCGGGAACCTCATCAACAGCGCCGACCTGGGCCGCCAGATCCAGATGTCGCACTACTCCGGGCCGTGGCCCTACGAGGTCGGGGACAAGAAGCCCCATCCGGCCTGGGTGGGTCTCGGCTGGAATCCCATCCAGACCGGGGACTGCCACCTCAACCCGTCCGAGGTCGTGGAGCACCGCAACAACGGGAAGGAGCTCTACATCCGCTGCCTCCCGATGCAGTGGCCGCTCGACCAGGTCCGCGGAGATTGCGTGTTCGAGACCTGGACCACCCTCGAGGGCCCTCTCGTCCACATGCGCTTCCGCTGCACCAACCGGCGCGCGGACCGCACGCAGTACCGCCCGTGCCCGCAGGAGCTTCCGGCCGTCTACACGATCTCGAGACTCGGACGCCTGATGTCCTACACCGGCGACCGCCCCTTCACCGGGGCTCCGCTCACCCAGGTGACCAACGACTGGCGCAAGCCGTGGCCGTGGACCCGCTTCACCGCGACGGAAGGCTGGGCGGCGCTGGTGGACGACGACGGCTGGGGCCTCGGTGTCTTCAAGGCCGATGGGTCGGAGTTCCACGGCGGTCTCCACGGGGACACCCGGTCGGATGATCCGAAGCACGGATCGACCGCCTACGTGGCCCCGATCCACCACGAGAACTTTGACCACAACATCGTCTACGAGCACCGGACCGAGTTCCAGGTGGGCCGACTGGCGGAGATGCGGCGGCGCTTCAACGCGATGGCCGACCGGACACCGCCCGCGTGGCGGTTCCAGAACGATCGGCAACACTGGACCCTCCGGGACGCGACCGACTCGGGCTTCCCGATGAGGGGCGGTTGGACCATCCATGTCGGCGAACGGATGGCGCGCCTCGAGAGCGGCGGTCGCTGCTGGCGCGCGGAGGAGGCGACGTCGATGGCCCTGCGCATCGCCTCCAAGGGTGGCCCGACGACCGCCCGGATCTCCTGGAAGCGGTTGGACGACGACCGGTTCACCCCGGAGCGGAGCGTCTCCGTGGAGCTGACCGGCGACGGCAAGGTCCGCCGCCAGGTCGTCGACCTCGGGAAGTCAGCCGGCTACACCGGATTGGTCACCGGCCTCGCGATCGAATCGGGCCCCGCTTCACGATCAGGCCAAACCCTGACCCTCCACTCGATCGAACTCGTCCCGACAAAGTCCCGGAGGTGAGCCTCGCAGGTCACTGGACACGGCGGCTTCCGCACCGGCGCCCCGCCTGCCCTTCGGTTCATGGACCCCAATCGACCCGGGCGCCATCGGGGGGGGCGAACCTAGGGTCGACACGAGAGGGCTTGTGTCAATAGTGAGGACCGACCCCTTCACCCAGCAACTCCGCAATCCTGGCCTTGGCTTCGTTGTACTTGCGACGCGCTTCGTCGCGCTCAGCACGAAGGCGTACGATTTCATCCGCGGTTTCCTGATCGCGCTCAATGCGCACCGTCTTCGGCGCGATGATGACCAGATGGCATTTGCCGACCTGTTTCGGCGTCGGTGCCACCACGCAGACCGTACCATCCGGGTGGACCAGCGACACGGTCTGGCCTTGGCTCAGGGTGACAGCGATCTTGCCGGCATCATTTTGTAACATTTCGATCTTCCTTCCCTTGAATGCGCGTCCGCACCCCTCTCCCGGGCGAACGGTGGATTGGCCCATCGGTTCCAAAGCGACCGACAACGTGCCCACCCATCGGCTGCCCATCAGGCGCCGGCCATTGGTTGGGCCTTCACCTGTCAGACGGATCTATGCGTTGGAGATCACAAGTGTGATCCCCCTTCATTTGATTCATTCATGCCGGACTAATCTTCCGATCAGCCAATTTTTCTCACCCCCCGTAACGAGGTCAGGAACGGTGTTGGGGAACAATTTTCCGTCTGATCCGGAAGAACCCCCGACAGAGCCGAACTGCGAATTTGCTGAGGAAAAAAGTGGAGCGGGTGAAGGGAATCGAACCCTCGTGTCAGCATCGTTCCGAAACCCGCTGAAAGTTGCCGGACTGAAATTCACGCTCTTTCCGTGTCCATGCGGACGTTTTCTTCCGGAATCAGCGCCAGCGTTTCTTCCTTCTTCAAACTGGGGCCAAGAGCCTTCCAAGCCCGGCCGGCCTACTCAAGATCCGCGTCGACGATGACAAGGCCGATACCGCATCGATGATTCGTCGAGTTTCCGGGGAAGTTGGATTTCAAACCGGCAGGTTTCGTTGGTTTTCAAACCGTCGCTGACACCCTCGTTTTTGTAGGCGCAGGCCAAATCATCGAAAACAGACGCAAAAACGCGCGACTTTGTCGGCCGCTGGGTGCAGGCGTATGACACTGTATGACAATCGGCCGACGCATCTTTTCAGCGCCACCAAGGAGTTCCAAAGTTGCCCCACCGGCAGCTCCAAGGACCACCCACTCAATGCGAGCGGGATCCGGACCGCGCCAGACTGGATGCCATCGGGCAAAACACGGGGCGAACCGTCAGGGCTTTATCCACGGCCACCGTGTGCAGCGCTGACCATCCGGATATCCGGAAGGCGAAGCCGCATCAAACAGCTCGGTTGATGCGTTTCTCCAAGCCGTGCACCGCTTCGATGATGTCGGCGAACGGAGGCGGCTCGGCTAGAAACATCGGGCGCATCTTGGCGTAATCCGCCGCCAAGTCCGACCGCCGGAACTCAGGCGGCACAAGCCGGAACGTGCCCGGCTTGGCCAGATCGTAACGGGCCCAACTCCGCGCGAAGAACCGTGATTTCCAGTTCACCACCCGCTCCAGCAACGCGACATCCGACAGCGCGTGCCCGACTTCGTGGCACGCGGCCAAGGCCGCCACATCCGCATAATGCCGCGAATAATTCCCCGGCATCGGCGACGCAACATCGCGGTGGTGCTCCGCATGCAGGATGGTCGCCTTTTCCCAGAAGGCCCGTCCCACATCAAGCGCCACCACGTCGCAGGCCATCTCAGCCAGTGGCCCGGGCAAAACCTCCGTCAGCCATGGACGCACCCGATGCCGACCCACGGGACGCTGATCCGTGAGCGAGCCCAACTCCAGCTTCACGGCCCGGCGGATATAGGGCACACCGGCCTCCTGGGTGCCAGGATAGTGGAAGTACAGCACCGGGGACTGGGTGACCGTGTCGGTCTCAAACTCCAGCCACCGCGGACCACCAGCCCGCGCCCCGATGACGGCCGTGATCTCCTGCTCCAATTCCGGTTGCAAGCGCTCCGCCACCCACTGTCGGCACGCCACCTCCAGGTTGTGGATCCACTGGTCCCGCCGGCGGCGACTCATGGACTCATCCACTTCGGCCTCCGCAATGCCCAAGTTCGCTGGCGACACCGACAAATCAATGTCCTCGGAAAACCGTTGGATGACACCGAACACCTTTGAAAGGGCCGTGCCGCCCTTGAATACCAGCGCCCCACTCCGCTCCGGGTGTCCAAACAACAGCCCCAGCATCCAGCAAACCCAGAAATCCTTCTCCAAGACCACCGGCAACAGCTTCAACCGCTGCGCCCCCTCCGCCAACAGCACACGACGATCCGCAGCGGTGAGGGTTGCGATGCGGTTCATGCGGTGGTTTTTCCGGTGGCGATGTAGCGGATGAAGGGATGCATCCACGACGGCGTCTTCCCCAGATCCTCCTGCAACAACCGCCGATCCCGGGCCGGCATGTCCCGATGCAGACGCGTCAACCGCTCCACAGTCACATTGGTTTTTCCAAGCCAGCGCAATGCCGACGCGACCAGCGCCGTGGGCCGCCCTGCCAACGCCATCTGCCGGGGCGCACGCTTGTGGAATTCGATGGTCAGATTCCCCAACCGCGTCTTCCGCGCCCTGCCGTCCGTGTAATAGATGATCCGCGCCGGAACCTGTTCCGAAAGCCCCAGCATGTTGGCCGCCGCGGCGCCCATCGGTTGCAGACGCTCCCCCTCGCGATCCGCCAGCTTTTGCGCCACCGCTTCCGGGTCGGGCGACAGCCGCCCCAGCAGTGGATGCTCCCGGGGGAGGTCATAAAGCCCTCGCCCGATCCGGCGGATGCTCCCGGCCTGGGCGAGCCGCGACAGAGCCTTGTCCACGGCCGTACGGCCCCCGAGGTCCAAAAAATCGCGTGGCGAGAACAACGCCCCTCCCGCTCCGCGGCGGATACGTCTGAACACCCTGGAATCAAGGCTTTGCGATGATTTAGGCCGGGCCATTTCGTCAGAAATATAAATTCGTTTTTCGGACGAAACAAGTCGCCATTTCCAACCCTGTCACCCCCACGGAAAATGCGGTGCTGGTGAGGCAAAGACAGACATCTCCGAACCGGCAAGCTGAGGATCAGATCATACCAGGCGAAGCGCCTGGAAAGAAAACCGGAAGAAGGAAGAAACACGAGCGCGCGCTTCGGAAGAAAACGTCCACACGAACGCTGGAAAACCACGGTTTTCAATCCGGCAACCGTCCGCGGGTTTCAGAACCACGATGACCGTAACAGCCACGGTAAAACCAAGGAATCTGGGAAAGCCTCGGAAAACAGGGCTGATCCGGGGGGCTTCGTAGGACACTCGCAGGACAGTGCCCGGAAAAACTGCGAAAATGCTGAGGAAAAGAGTGGAGCGGGTGAAGGGAATCGAACCCTCGTCTCAGGCTTGGGAAGCCCACATTCTACCATTGAACCACACCCGCACCGTGTAACCCGACCGGGGAAAAGGTAATCACTGGGGGTCGCAGACGCAACGGCGGAGTTGGCCATTGGAGTTGGCCATTCAAGTTGATCCGGCGCACGTGCCACGGCAAGCGGGCGACGAGGCCCGTTCAGTTTGAGCGCAAGGCGGCAGTACAACCAAAACCGATCAACGCCAACCGGCCAACCTCGGTAGTTCGAGCAGACCCCGCGGATGCGGGCTCGGGAGGCCTCGCATCCGCGGGAGATCCACTCGGGGCCTGCCGGGCGCCCCACCCTTCAGTTCTTCGGCTGGATGCCCTTGGGGGCGTCGGTGGCGGTGGCCTTGGCGTCGGAGCCGCCGATGGCGAAGAGGTGCGTCTGGCTGGCCACGTACATCACGCCGTTGGCCACGATGGGGGTGCTGTACACCGGGGCACCCAGATTGGTCTCGCTCAAGACCTGCGCCTTGGGCCCGCCCTTGGCGGCCAACACCACGAAGTCGCCGTCCTCGTCGCCGACATACACCTTGCCGTCGGCCACCAGGGTCGAGCCCCACATGTGGGCCTTCATGTCGTACACCCAGTGCAGCTTGCCGGTCTCGGCATCGAGGCAGTGCACGAAGCCGGAGAAGTCGCCGATGAAGAGCAGGCCCGTGGACGGGTCGATGCTGACGCTGGAGATCGAGCGCTTGATGCCCTTGTAGTCCCACAGGATGCCCGTCTGGGTCAGGTCGCCCTTCTTGGTGGCGTCGAGGCACACCAGGCGGCCCACGCCTTCGCCGTGCTCGGGATCCTGGCCCGTGGCCACGTACACGCGGTTCTTGTAGAAGACCGGCGTGGAGTTGATCTCGCTGGGACCCTCGGCGGCGGGGTACTTGTAGGGCTTGCCCGACTTGTCGTTCTTGTACTCGGGCGGGTTCAGGTCGGCCCAGAACACCTTCTTGAGGTAGTCGGTGTCCTTGTCCTCGTCGCGGTCGAGCGGGGCGCCGGGCAGGATGGGCACGATCTTGGATCCGTCGCCCTTCTGGGGCTTGGCGTCGAGGGCGTACAGCACACCGTCGCCGCCGCCGAAGAACACGAGGTTCTGACCGCCCACCTTGCCGGTGGAGGGCGAGGTCCATTGGCCGTGGAAGATCCGCGGGCCGACGCCGACGTTGTCTTCACCCACCAGCTTGCCGGTCTTGGCGTCCAGCGCGATGAAGCTCGGGGAGGTCGGCGACGGGATGTTCACGTGGGTCCAGTCCTGGCCGTTGGAGGTGCAAATGTAGAGCACGCCGTCGACCATGAGCACCGAGCTGTTGGAGGCGTTGTGCGGGAAGACCCCCAGCTCGTCCATCATGTCGTAGCGCCAGACGATGTCGGCGTCCTGCTTGGAGGGCTCGACGGGCGACGCCTCCTTCGGCGTGTCCTTGACCATGTACTTGGCCTCGTCGGTGTACGGGCCCTCGTTGCCGTTGGCCAGGCCCTCGGTGTCGAGGCAGAGCACCTCGCAGCGGCTGGTGACGATCCAAAGGCGATTGCCCACCACCAGCGGCGAGGCGAGCAGACCCAAGTTCTCCCAGTCGTTGACCTTGCCCGACTTGAGCTTGGGCACCACGAGCTGCCAGAGGTAGGCGCCGGTCTTCTCGTCGAAGCAGTACAGGATCGACCGGTCGCCCACGTGCTTCTTGTCGCGCGGCGATTCGTTGTTGGTGCCCACGTACACCTTGCCGCCGGCGACCACCGGGTTGCCGTAGCTCTGCGAGCCCAGCTTCACGGCCCAGCTCACCCCCTTGGTGGTGGCCAGGTCGATCTCCTCGGTGCCGCTCTTCAGCTTGCCCGGCTCGAAGCGGTCGGGCAGCCCCTTGGCCGGCGAGTAGAAGTTGCGACCCGGGTCGTTGCCGCCCCATTGGGGCCAATCCTCGGCGTGCGCCAGGAGGCCGGCGCTCAGGCATGCGGCGGAGAGAAGCGAGAGGGAGTTCATGGGTGCTGGAACTAGGAAACGGGGTTTGGGTCGGTCAGGCAACGTCGGCGACGGATGAAAGGGCGGGATGCGCGCGGTTCAGTTGGCGGTGACGCGGATGTTGTCGATGGCCACGCGCATCTCCTGCGGCGCGAATCCGTAGAGGCCCGGGGAGCCGCTGGCATGGGCCTTCTGGTGGGGCACCTCGATGGTCCAGGTCTCGGGCTCGGGCTCGCCCTTCTTCCAGGCCTTGCCGCGCACCACGCCGGAACCGTCGGCGGCGACATCGACGCGGGTCTTGAGATGGTACCAGGTCTCCGGGGCCCACTTGAAGGGCACGGCCACCTTGATGCGCTCCTGGTTGGAGTTGACCTCGATCTGCTGCGAGTTGCCCTTGAGGATGACGGCGTAGCGCTGGTTGATGAGACCCACCTCCGACATCTTGCGCTTGTTGCCTTCGCTCAAGACCTCGGCCTCGACCGTGTAGTTCTTCAAGTCGGGGAACCCGAAGAAGACCTGACCGCGCTGGAAGAGCTTGTTGTCGATGGTCTTGACCAGGGCTTGGTTGGTGCCGCCGGCCGCATCCTTGCCACGCACCTCGAAACGGAACCGGGCCGAGTTCCACGGCAGCGGCGGGTAGGCAAAGGGCGTGGGCGACTCCACGGTATTGGTGGTGAGGTTGGTCAGGGCGAAGCTCTGGAAGTTCTGCACCAGCGGCAGCCCGGGCAGCACGCGGCCCTTGATGTAGCCGGCGATCTCCTTGCCGTCGGGGCCCTTCACGCCACGGAGGACGGCCTTGAACTGGCCGGCGCTGCCGACCGGGCCCGCGTCGGCCACCAACTGGCCGGCGGCGTTGAAGGCGCCCCTGAGGGTGGCCTTCACGAGCGCGGTGGGCGGGATGAAGGGCTCCCAGGCGATGGATGCCGGATCGACACTCTCGGTCACGGTGAAGCCGTTGGCATCGAGCACCCGCACGCGGAACGACTGGGTCTGGCCGGGGCGCAGCAGCACCTCGTAGGGTATGGCCTGCAGTTGGGCGGCCGGGCCGGGCTTGGGCCACGCGGCCTCGGCCGGGGCGGCGGCCAGCCCGGGGTTGCGACCGGCCTTGCCGAAGGCGTAGAGCTTCTTGTCGGTCTGCAGGTACACCTTGCCATTGTAGCCGACGGGCGACCCGAACACGCGGCCGGTGACCTGAGTGCGGCTGACCTCCTCGGCGCCATCGGCCCCGGGACGCAGCACGATGAGGTCGCCGTTGGCCACGCTGTCGGCGTCGGACGAGGTGGCGGCCGCGGCGTCCTTCATGGTCACGTACATGCCGACATACAGCAGGCCGTCGGCATAGAAGGGCGTGCTCTGGCGCTGCTCGATGCCGACCTTCTTTTTCCAGAGCACCTTGCCCGTGGAGGCCTCGACGGCCGCGAGGTCGCCCGTGCCGGTCACTTCATAGAGGGTGTCGCCCACGACGACCGGCGAGCTGGCCAGCGAGCCGATGCCGTTGCGCCACTGCTCGAAGGCCTTGGGCCCGAAGACATGCGGCGTGGTGGCGTTGGTGGGCTGCACCTCCGACGGGGCCGGGATGCGGAAGAGGGCCATGCGTCCGATCTCCGACGAGTCGAGGTTCTCGGACTCATGCAGGGCCACGAGGTTGTCTTTCCAGCGGACGAGCGCGGCGTTGATGCCGCCCTTGGCGCCGGCCTTGGCGAAGGGGAACCGCCAGAGCGGCTCGCCGGTCCGGGCGTTGATGGCCAGGATGGAACTGTCGCCACCGGCGCTGTAGAGCACGCGCTTGCCGCCCCAGAGGTCGAGCCAGGGCTGCGAGAAGGTGTTGTCCTGCGGACGGTCGCCAGGGGCGCTCGACCAGGCCAGTTCGCCCGTCTTCTTGTCGAAGGCGTAGAAGCGGTCGCCCGCCGCACCATGGGCGCCCCAGGCGCTGGTGATGCCGCGGATGATGACCAGCTCACGGTCGATGACCGGCGAGGCGGTGCGCGAGTTGGGGAAGGTGAGGCGGCCGAACTCCTCCATCATGGAGTGCTTCCAGAGCAGCTTGCCGTCGGGCGAGAAGGCCATCAGCAAACCCTGCGTGTGCTGGGCGTAGAGGTTGCCGGTCTCGGGATCGACCGTCGGCGACGAGGTCGCGTAGCGCAGGTAGATGGTGTCGCTGAGGAAGTCGCTCTCGCCATGACGCCACAGTTCCTTGCCGGT
>JBIKMQ010000053.1:0-8891 GCA_044359215.1 Candidatus Chromulinivoraceae bacterium | reverse complement strand
CCTGCTTGGCCTGGAGCCGCGGCTGGTTGGGCCTCAGCTCGGCGGCCTGCTGGAAGTGGTCGAGGGCCTGGCTGAGCTGCATGGCCTGCTGCTCGAGCTGCGAGAAGGACGCCTGCTGCTCCTGGAAGTCGCCCTCGTCCTCGTGGATCTGGGCCATGCGCCGGTCGATCTCCTCGCCGGTGCTCTGGGCCTCCTGGTGCTTCGGGGACTGCTCGAGGGCCTGGTCGATCTGCTCGCGGGCCATCCGCAGCAGCGCCAGCTTCTCCTTGGTGATGGGGATCTGTTCCTCGAGCGCCAGGAAGGTCTCGGCCTGCTTGACCTTGGCGTCGGCGAGGCGGTCCTTGGCCTTCTTCAGCGCCTCCTCGACCTCGGGGTCGCCCGGGCGAAGCTCCCTGCTTTCCTCGAGTTGGGCCACACCGGCCTCGAGCTTGGAGGCGTCCACCTGCGGCAGTCGGGGCTCGCGGCGGCTCGACTTGAGCCCCAGCGGGCTCTGGACGTTCTTCAGGCCCTCCTGCTTGAGGGCCTCGGCGAGGCGGTCGCGGGATTGGGATTCGCCCTGCGAGGCCTCGGAGTTCTCGGGGCTGAGCTGTCGGGCGTCGGAGAACTTCTCATGGGCGTTGCGCAGGTCGGGGATCCGCTGGCCCGGGGTCTTCGTCGGCTGCTCGGCCTCCCGGGCGGACTTGCGGGCCTCCTGCAGCAGCAACTCCAGCAGGCGATCCCGGACGAAGGCCGAGTTGGCCTGGGACCGCTCGTCGTCCGGGCGGACCTTGAGCACCGACTGGTAGGCCTCGAGGGCGGCCCGCCACCGGGAGATGGTCTCGTCGAGGTTGGCCGAGCGGGCCTCGACCCCGAGCTGGTACTCGGCATTGCCGCGCTGGAAGCGGGCCAGGTCCGCCAGCCGGGAATGGCCGAGGGTCTCGACCCGGTCGAAGGCCACCAGCGCCTCCTCCCAGCGGCGTGCGGCGTAGGCGGCCACCCCGGCGTTGTACTGCAGGTGGGGGTTCGTCGGCCGGAGTTCGGCCTCGACCATCAGCAGGTCGGCCGCCTGGCCCGCCGCCGGGGCGCCCTGGGTGAGCTGGGCCTGGAGCCGTGGGATGTCGAGCGGGCCCGGCTCGGCCGCGCTGGTCCGGACGGCGACGGAGAGCAGGCCCAGGGACAGGCCCAGGGACAGGCCCCGCGGGATGGGCCGCTGACCGGGGAGTGGGGGACGCCGGGGGGAGTTCATGGGGCGACGCGGCTTCGGATCGGGGCGGGACGTCGGGGAAGGCGATGGCGGCGGACGCCCAGGATCGCCTGGGCGGCCAGGGCGACCAGCGCCAGCGTCAGCGGGATGGGGTAGGCCTCCACGTAGTTCTTGAGGTCCTCGCGGGCCGAACTCTCGGCCATCGGCGCGAGGAACTCCCGGCGCAGCGTCGTGAGGCCCTCGCCCTGGTCGCCGAGCGGGACGTACCGCCCGCCGGTCAGCGCGGTGATGCGCTTGAGGTTGGCCTCGTTGAGCCGGGAGACCACCTCCTGGCCCGAGGTGTTCATGGCCGCGCCCCCCCACTGGATGCGCGGGACCTTGGAGCCCCCGCGGGTGCCCACGCCGACGGCGCAGACCTTGACCCCCTGCCGGGCCCAGCGCCGGGCGAACTCCAGCAGCTGGTCGCCGGAGTCCTCGCCGTCGGTCACCAGGATGACCACCCGGGGCTGCACCTGGTTGGTCTGGAAGTAGCGCCCCGCCCGCTCGATGGCCGACCCGAGGTTCGAGCCGGCCGTCTCGCCGTCCATCTCGACCGTGTAGGGCGAGGCATAGCGCAGCATGGCCTGGATGGCCCGGGTGTCGAAGCTCAGCGGCGCGTTGAGGTAGGCCACGCCGCTGAAGGTCACCAGGCCCACCCGGTCGGCCCGGCTCTCGCCCAGGAACCGGGACAACGCGTTGGTGGCCGCGAACCAGCGGTTGGGCCGGACATCGGTCGCCAGCATGGAGCGCGACAGGTCCAGGGCGATCATGTAGGGCACGCCGCGCAGCTCGGACTGCTCGTCCATGCGGAAGGCCAGCGGCCGGGCCAGCGTGAGTGGCAGCAGCACCGCCGCGGCCAGGGCCAGGGCGCGGTCGGCCCGCCGGCGCCACGGCACCACGCCGGGGTCGGCCCAGGGCCGGTCGGCCGCCCCGCTGAACCCGGCGATGCGGCGACGGTCGCGGCGTGCGCCCAGCACCCAGGCCGCGACCATCAGGCCCGCCAGGAGCGGGATCAGCAGCAGCAGTTCCGGATGGGCGAATCTCATGGCAGGAGCCTCCGCAGCAGCGTGTCCCGGATCCACCCGGCCAGCCAGAGCAGCGCCCCCGCGGCCACCGGCCAGGGGAAGAGTTCCTGCCACAGCACGAAGCGCTTCTGGATCAGCTCGCGCTTCTCGAGCTGGTCGATGAGGTTGTAGATGCCCTGGAGGGCCCGGGTGTCGTTGGCCTGGAAGAACTGACCGCCGGTGGTCCGGGAGGCACGGTTGAGGTCGTGGGTCGCCGCGACCGAGGGCGTGACCATCTCCGGCCCGATGAGCACCGAGTAGAGCTTCACCTTGTCGCGCACCAGCTGCCCGATGACCTCGGAGGCGCGCGGGCCGGACGAGTTGTCGCCGTCGGTCACCAGGATGACCACCTTGCTGCGCTCGCTGTCCTTGCGCAGGAAGTTGCCGGCGGCCATCACGGCCCAGCCGATGCCCGTGCCCGTGGCGAGGTCGGTCTGCCGCATGGACTCGATCGCCCACCGGTGGTCGAGCGTCAGCGGGCTGACCAGGAAGGGGTTCCGGGCGAAGCACACGATGCCGATGCGGTCGTTGGGCCGGCCCAGGATGAACTTCTCGGTGACGTATTCGAGGGCGGCCCGCCGGGTGACCCGCTTGCGTTCCAGCCGGAAGTCCGTCTCGGCCATCGACCGGCTGAAGTCCAGCGCCAGCATGATGTCGATGCCCTTGCTCGGGTCGGGCAGGTCGCCCCGGGGCAGGCGCGGCCGGGCCAATCCCACGATCAACAGGGCCAGGGCCAGCAGCGTCCACAGGGCGCTGGTGGGCGAGCGCTCCCGGTCGGGGATGCGGCCCAGGTGGGTCCGACCGCGCAGCGAGGGCACCGTGAGCGACGGCACGGCCCGGGGCCGGCGTCGGAACCAGGCCAGCGCGGGCAGGGCGAGCAGGCCCGAGAGCACCCACGGGTGCAGGAACTCGATGGCCAGCAGATCCCGGATGCTCATGCCCGGCCTCCCCCGGAGGCGTCCGACGGCGTCCCGGCGCCCTGGCGGATGAAGCCCTCGGCCGCGTCGATCAGGCCGAGCATCCCGGCCGCGTTGGCCTCCGCCCGGGCGAACTTGATGCGGTCGCAGCCGCCCAGGAACCCGCCCAGGGCCGCCCGCTGCTCCCCGGAGAGCCGGGCATCCGTCGCGGCCGCCCTCAGGAATTCCCGGGAGGTCTGGAAGCGCACCGGGAACGCGAACCTCGCCTCGAGGTAGCCGCGCAGGATGTCGCTCACCTCGACGGCAAAGGGATGGGGCACCCAGCGGTCCTGCTGCGCCCGCAACGCGGCCAGTCGGGCGAGGAATTCCTCGTGCGGCGGCGGGCCCGGCGGCGCGGCCACGGCCACGGCCGGGGGACGACGGCCCAGCCACCACTGGCGCAGCAGGTAGGCCGCCAGCCCGCTGGCCACGGGCACGGCCAAGAGCACCCACGGGTTCTCCCACCACGCGGGCAGGGGAACGAGGCTCAGGACCTCGATGAGGCGCTCCGGCTTCATGGCAGGGCCCGGGTCGGTGGGCGGGGGCGCATGGGACGCAGGCGGTTCATGCGATGCGTCGGCGGGCTGCCTGGTCGAGGAACCCCTGCAGGCGACGGGTCCAGGGTTCGTCGGTCCGCACCTCCAGTTCGGGGATGCGACCGCTGCGGAAGGTGGCCACGAGTTCCCCGCGCCGGGTCTCGCCGGCCTCCCGCCAGCCCTCGCGCACGCGGGGGTCGCCGCTGTCGACCTCCAGCACCTCGCCGGTCTCGGGATCCTGCAGGAGCACCCAGCCGACGTCGGGCAGCTCGAGGTCGCGGCGGTCGCTCAGGCGCAGCGCCATCATCTCGTGCCGCTGGTTGGAGGCGTTCAGGGTCCGGGTCCATCCGGCGGTGTCCGGATCATGGAAGTCGGAGAGCACGAAGCTCAGGGTCGGCCGCCGATAGAGGTTGTTGAGGAAGCGCAAGGCCGCCGCGATGTCGGTGCCGGTGCCGGCGGGCTCGGTGAAGAGCACCTCGTGCAGCAGGCGGGTGACGTGCGCCCGGGTCTTGCGGGGCGGGATGTACCGCTCGACGCGGTCGGTGAAGAGGATGGCCCCGACGCGGTCGCCCTGCGCCACGGCGCCGAAGGCCAGCGATCCGGCGAGGATGGCGGCCAGCTCGCGCTGCGAGGCGGCCCCGGCCACCGGGTCGGGTGCCGAGCCGAACTCGCCGCTGGCCGAGAGGTCCACCAGCAGCATCACCACCAGCTCGCGCTCCTCGATGTGGCGCTTGATGAAGGGTTTGCGAAGGCGCGCCGTGACGTTCCAGTCGATGCGCCGCACGTCGTCGCCCGGCACGTACTCGCGCACGTCGGCGAAGTCCATGCCCCGTCCCTTGAACACGCTGCCCAGACGGCCGCCCATCAGCTGCTCGCTGACCAGCCGAGCCCGGACCTCGACCGAGCGGAGTCTCTGGATGTAGTCGTTGGGCAGCATGGATGGCACGGTCTCCTGCGCCGCCGGGGGGTTCCCGGGGCCCGGTGGATCGGCGTCGATCGTGGACCGCTCACTCGGCCGTGGCGAGGTATTCGACGAGGTTGCGAAGGTCCTGCTTGGACAGCAGGTCGCCGAAGCCCTCGGGCATGCCCGAGAGGCCCTTCTCCCGGGCGGTGATCTCGGATTTCTTGACCGTCACCAGGCCATCCTCCGCCGAGTTGAGCACCAGCTCGGTGGCCGACTCGGACTTGATGACGCCCGCATGGCTCTGGCCGCCCTTGAGGGTGACCAGCACGTTCTCGAAGCCCGCCGCGATGGCGGCGTTGGGGTAGAGGATGCTCGTGAGCAGGTAGGCCCGGCCGTTCTTCTTGCCCAGCCCGGTGAGTTCGGGGCCCACCTCGCCGCCCTCGCCCTGCACCTTGTGGCAACGCACGCAGCTCACCTCGGCCCGCTCGATGAACACCTTCTTGCCCGCCTCGGCGTCACCGCCGACCAGGCAGGCCTTCCACGGGGCCGCCGGGTCCTTGGCATCAAGGCCCGTCTGGTAGTGGGCCAGGAGCGGTTTGAGCGCCTCGCGCTGGGCGGCGGCCTCGATCACGTCCAGCTCCAGCTCCGGGGCCACGGTGCCGGCGAGCACGCCGTCCATCCATTGCCTCAGCAGGGCCTCGGCCTCGGGGCCCTTCACGGTCGCCAGCGTGGCCAGCGCCGACTGCTTCTCGGCGCGCGTGCCGCCGGCAAGCGCCTTCTCGAGGGGAGCGATGGTTCCGCCGCCGGCGGCCGCGCCGGCACCCCGGGTCGCCGCGACCGGGGGGGCCTCGACGGCGAGTTGGGCGGCAAGGCTGCGGACCTTCTCGTCCTGGTCCTCGCGGGCGGCGGCCAGCGCGGCGGCGTAGTCCGGGGTCTGGAGCAGCGACAGCGCCCGCAGCGCCTCGGAGCGCGTGGGCCCATCGGCGGCTCCCTGGGTGACCAGCGCCGCCAGCGCGGGCGAGGCCTCGGCGATCTTCAGCACGCCGGCGGCGCGCGCGGCGGCGGCCCGGACCGGGGTCGGGGCCGACGACAGCAGGCCCGTGGCCACCGGCTTGAGCGCCTCGGCGGGCACCTTGCCGGACCGGGCGAAGGCCGTCGGCCGCCACAGGCCGGTGATGCGGTCCCGGCCCGAATTGGCCGGCCATTGGGCCAGCGCGTCGATCGCCTCGGCTCGCAGGGCCTCCGGAGCCCCGTCCCGCGCGGCGTAGCCGGCCAGCGCCTGCGCGGTGCCCTCGGTGCCGAAGCGGTAGTTGGCGTTGAGCACGCGGCGCATGAGCGGCGCCTCGGTCAGACCGGGGCGCTCGATCAGGCGGGCCAGCGACTCCATGGCGCCGGCGATCGGCTGGTCGTTGATGGCCCGTGCGGCCTCGGTGACGATCCTGGGCGAGGCATCGGCCAGGAAGGCGGCGATCTCGTTGCGCTCGAGCCGGCGCAGTGCCAGCAGGACGCCCATGCGTTCGGACTCGTTGGGGTGGCGGGTGTTGTTGACCAGCGCATCGATGTCGTTGGCGCCGAGCAGGGCCATCACCCCCGCGTGGCGCAGGTAGGGATCCTGGTCGGCGTTGGCGGCCAGCAGGTCGAAGACGGCGGGGATGGATTCGCGCCGGCCCAGCTTGCCCAGGGCGAGGGTCCCAAGGGCGCGGGTGTGCGCGTCGGTGTCGCGGGTGAGGCGGACCAGCGCCTCATGGGCCCGGTCGTAGCGCAGGTCGCCCAGCACCGTCGCGGCCACAGCGCGCACCTTCGGTTCCGGGTGTTGCGTTGGGAACGGGCCACCTGCCCGACGCCCTGGATGCCGTGCAGCCGGGCATGCAGGGTCTTGCCCGACAGGGCCGCCTTCAGGAGCGCCTTGTCATCGCCTCGGGCGGCCAGCTCGAACTGCGAGCCGAGCCGCACCCGGTAGTTGGGATGGGCCAGGGCCTTGGCCAGGTCGCCATTCGACCGCTGCGAGAAGCCGGCCGCCAGCAGGGCCTTGGTCTCGCGCACCAGGTCGGACGCCGAGTGGCGGGGGTCGGTGAAGCGGTAGATGCGGCCCTTGCCCACCGGCTCCCAGCCGTCGAACCAGTCGAGCAGCCAGAAGGCGCCATCCGGGCCCCAGTGGCCATCCGTCGCGTTGACCGACCAGATGAACTTCTGGTCGTCGACGATCTCGAAGCCCGCGCCCTTGGCCCGGTGCTTGAACTTCCACAGGCCCGAGCCGCTGGAGCTGCCCCGGAAATCGCACAGCGTGAAGGTGTCGTTCCACTCGGGGCCGCCGCCGGTGCCCTCGTAGTGGCTCACGCCGCTGGGGCCGGCCGCGATGTTCTTGATCGGCGGGGTCAGGTAGGCCGGTTGGGCGTCGTTCTGCGGATGCCACATCTTCTCGGAGTTCCAGGGCCCGCGGGGATTCGGGGCGCTCCGTCCCTCGAGGAACTGCCAGCCGATGCGCCAGCCGCTGTCGCCACCCTCGATGAGCCAGGTCCATCGGGCCTGGTCGCCGCCGTCCGAGTTGTTGTCGCCCGTGAACAGGTTTCCCCATGCGTCGAAGACCATGTCCTGCGGGTTGCGCAATCCCTGGTAGACCATCTCGAGGCCGGAGCCGTCGGGCTCGCAGCGGAACACCGCCCCGCTGTCGGGCGTGCCGACCATGCGCCCCTCGCTCTGGACCATCGAGGCGCGGTCGCCGATCGAGAAGTAGAGCCGGCCATCGGGGCCGAAGGTCAGCCCGTGCAGGTCGTGCCCGAGGAATCCCACGCGGATGCCGTGGCCGTAGCTGATGCTGCGCCGTTCGTCGGCGACGCCGTCGCCATCGGCGTCCCGCAGCCGCCACACGTTCGGGATGTTGGCGAAGAACACGTCGCGACCGCGGGCCAGCACGCCGGCGGCGACGCCGTCCAGCGGCGTGGCGAAGTTCTCGGCGAACACGGTGGACACCGTCGCCTTGCCTGTGCCCTTCGGGTCCCGCAGCAGGCGCACCCGCTCGGTGTTCTTGTAGTAGCCGGCCATCTGCTCGGGCTTGAGGTGGCGCTGCATCATCATCAGCCGGTCGTCGACCGACTTGCAGGCCAGGTCCTCGTCGAGCCAGTCCATGATGCCGCGGATGTCGGGCACGCCGCGCCAGGCCCGGAAGCTCTCGGCCACGAAGACGCGCCCGTCATCGGCCACGTCGAGGGCCACGCCATGGGCCACGTCCGGCTCGGCGGCCCACAGCTCGGCCTTCCAGCCCTGCGGGTAGGTGAAGCGTTTGATGGCCCGTTCGCCCTCGTCGGACGCAGCGGCCAGGGTGGGCGCCTGGAAGGAGGTTTGTTGCGGTCCCAGCTTGTGCTGGGCACTCGCCGTGCTGGCGGCTCCGAGGGCGATGGCGAGGGCGGCGGCCAGGCGACGGCGCAGGAGGGCGGGCGTGACAGGCATAAAGCACCAGAAGGTATGGGGGACGACGGGTGAAGCAAGCGACCGCTGGGCCGGTCGTGCCGAAAAATTGAGGGAAGAAAAAATCCCCGGCACCGGGGTGCGGGGATCGGGGTCGGACCTCCGGGACGGGCTTTCCACCGGCCGGGGAGGGGAGGGGGGGCTGGCGGTTCAGCGCCGCCGCCATGCCTTGGCACCCAGCACTCCGAGGCCCAGCGCCGCCAGCGCCCAGGATCCCGGCTCGGGCACCGATTTGGGCATCACGTCCAGCGTCACCGCGTCGAGGCTGAGGTGCTCGCCGGTGGCCTTGAAGGTCAGGTTGAAGTCCTTCACGCCGGCCTCCGGCAGGTTCCAGGTGTAGGCCAGCGAGATGTTGTTGCCGGGGAAGCCCTGCGACGGGGCGATGGCCAGGGTGGTGGGCGTGCCCCCGATCGACACGGCGTTGCCGCCGGCCGTGTAATTGAGCCTCAGCCCGGGGTAGTCGATCTCCGTGCCGAGCGTGCGGACCTGGAAGGAGATCTGGGCGATGGGCTCGAGGCCGGCGTAGTTCAGCCGGAAATTGCCCGCGCCGCCGATGCCCACGTAGATGTTCCCGCTGCCGAGCACGGCCCCGACCGGATCCAGCTGGAGGATCGAGGCCCGGGTGCCCGTGTTGGACCCGGCCAGGTCGGGCTGATTGGCGACATTGAAGCCCGAGCTGAAGCGTTCCCAGCCGGCGACCTCGGTGCCCGCGACGCCCCGGAAGAAGGGGGCGTAGAAGCCGTT
>JBIKMQ010000052.1:0-8927 GCA_044359215.1 Candidatus Chromulinivoraceae bacterium | reverse complement strand
CACCTCGTCGGCGGCCTCGCCATCCTGGGCTGTGGCTTCACCAAGGAGTTCACGCCCTTCTTCGTGCTGATGCTGGTGCACTGCCTGCTGTACGTACCCACCATCTCCATTACCAACTCCATCGCCTTCGCCAACATGAAGGACGCCTCGAAGGAGTTCGGCATCGTGCGCATGGGCGGCACCATCGGGTGGATCCTCGCCGCCTGGCCCTTCACCTTCATCTTCGTCAACTGGGACGCGGTCAACGCGGCCAACCCGCAGGGCGCCGTGAAATGGCTCGAAGCCGTCTTCAGCAACCCCCTCACCGGTGACGCCGCCAAGGCCGCCACCAAGTGGACCTACATCGTGGCGGGCTTGGCTTCGCTCGCGCTGGCAGGCTTCAGCTTCCTCTTGCCCCACACCCCGCCGAAGAAGGTCGCCGCCGGCGCCGCGGGTGGTCAGTCCTCGGCCTGGGTCCAGGCCGTCCAGCTGCTCAAGCAGCCCTTCGTGCTGGTGCTGTGGCTGGTGACGCTCGTCGATTCCTTCGTCCACAACTGCTACTTCAACTGGACCGGCACCTTCCTCGGCACGCCCAAGGCCGACGGCGGCGTGGGCATCGCCGCGCCCTGGATCACCCCGATCATGAGCATCGGGCAGGTCGCCGAGATCCTCACCATGTTCGTGCTCGGCGCGACGCTGAAGCGGCTCGGCTGGCGCACCACCATGATCGTCGGCATCCTGGGACACGCCGCGCGTTTTGCGGTGTACTCCTTCGTGCCCGACAGCGCCGGCGCCATCATCCTCATCCAGGTGCTCCACGGCATTTGCTACGCCTTCTTCTTCGCCACGGTGTACATCTTCGTGGACGCCTACTTCCCGAAGGACATCCGCTCGAGCGCGCAGGGTCTGTTCAACCTGCAAATCCTCGGCATCGGCGCCCTCATCGCCAACTCCATCTGCCCGTGGCTCATGCAGTCGGTCTACACCGCCAACAAGGTGGTCAACTTCAAGGGGCTCTTCCTGGTGCCGCTCTTCGCCGCCTCGGCCGCCGCGGTGGCGCTGGCGCTGTTCTTCCACCCGCCGAAGAACGTCGCCGCCTCGGCCTCGGGCGGTTCTGCTCCCGCGCACTGAGCCTTGAGCCGAACCTCGATCCGGCAACCCCGAACCCGTCGTCATCCCGCCATGAATCGCCGTCAATTCCTCGGACAGGCCTCGATGGCCGCCGCCTTGGCCGCCACCGGGTGCTCCGCATGGCCGGGTGGCGACAAGGATCGGTCCTTCCAGGTCAGCCTGGCCGAGTGGTCGTACCACAAGGCCCTCTTCGGCAAGAAGATGACCCACATGGACTTCCCCATCGTGGCCCGGCGGACCCATGACCTGGACGGCATCGAGCTGGTCAACCAGTTCTTCAAGGACCAGGCCAGAGACACCGGGTACCTCAAGGAGTTCAAGGGGCGCGCCGACAGCGAAGGCGTGCGCTGCCTGCTCATCATGTGCGACGGCGAAGGGGCGTTGGGCGATCCGGATGCCGCCAAGCGCCGGCAGGCCGTCGAGAACCACCGCAAGTGGGCTGAGGCGGCGAAGCTCCTCGGCTGCCACTCGATCCGGGTGAACGCCGAGACGAACGAGGTCGGCTCGTTCGAGGAACAGCAGAAGCGCGCCGCCGACGGCCTCCGGCAGTTGTCCGACCTCTGCCGTCCGCTCAGGCTCAACTGCATCGTCGAGAACCACGGGCACCTCAGCTCCAACGGCAAGTGGCTTGCCGGGGTCATGAAGCTCGTCGGGGCGTCGAACTGCGGCATCCTGCCCGACTTCGGCAACTTCACCATCCGGCCCGGCCAGACGTACGACCGGTATGTCGGCGTGACCGAGATGATGCCCTTCGCCAAGGCCGTCAGCGCCAAGTCCTACGATTTCGACGCCGAGGGCAACTGCGTGGAGACCGACTACCTCAAGATGATGAAGATCGTGCTCGACGCGGGGTACCGGGGCTTCGTCGGCATCGAGTACGAGGGTGACAAGCTGTCCGAGCGCGAGGGCATCAACGCGACGCGCGACCTGCTCATCCGCCTGCGCCTCGAGGGGGTCTGAGCCCGGGGCCCGGACCCGGGGACAACCCCTCCGGGCGGGAAGCCGGAATCCGCCGAAAAACACCGTCGAACCGGCTGACACGGTTCAACGGGCCTCAGGCAAGCACGGCCCGGATCACCTCGCCGTGGACATCGGTCAACCGTCGGTTGGCCCCCTGGTGGAGCAGGTTCAACCGCTCGTGGTCCAAGCCCAGCAGGTGAAGCGCGGTGGCGTGGAAATCGTAGGTCGTGGTAACGTCGCGGGCGGCCTTCCACGACCACTCGTCGCTCTCGCCGTGGGCGACCCCGGGACGCACCCCTGCCCCGGCCATCCAGCCGACGAAGGTGCCGCCGTTGTGGTCGCGCCCCTCGCTGCTCTGGGCGAAGGGCATCCGGCCGAACTCGGTGTTCCAGAGCACAAGCGTGTCCTCCAGCAGGCCGCGGGCCTTCAGGTCGTGCAACAGGCCGGCGATGGGCTGGTCGGTCGCCAGGCACATGGGCGGGAGTTCCTTGGCGATGTTGCCATGGTTGTCCCAGTTGCCCGTCGGGCCGCCGGCGCCGCTCCACACCTGCACGAAGCGCACGCCCCGCTCGATCAGCCGTCGGGCCATGAGGCAGCGCCGGCCGAAGTCCTCGGAGGGCGCCCGCTCCAATCCGTACAACCGGCGGGTGGCGGGCGTCTCGGCCGAGAGATCGAAGGCTTCGGGTGCGCTCAACTGCATCCGCGCCGCCAGCTCATAGGCCTGGATCCTCGCCTCGAGCCGGGAGTCCGATTCCTGGGCCTCGAGGTGGCGCTGGTTCCACCGCTGGAGCAGCTCGAGGCCCTCGCGGCTGGCCGCGGTCGTCACCGAAGGCACCGATGCGGGCGGACTCAGGAACGGGATGGGCGATGCGGCCCCGGCCTGGACCAGCGTGCCTTGATGGGCCACCGGCAGGAACCCGGCCGAGAAGTTGCCTCGCTGGTTGTAGGGCAGGCCCTTGGTGTCGGGGAGCACCACGAAGCCTGGGAGGTTGTCGGCCTCGCTGCCGAGGGCGTAGCTCACCCAGGCCCCGAAGGCCGGGAACCCGGGCAGGAGCGAGCCCGTGTTCATCAGGTAGCTGGCCGGCCCGTGGACATTGGTGCGCGAGCGCATGGCCATCAGGAAGGCCAGGTCGTCGACGCACCCGGCCAGGTGGGGCATCAGGTCGCTGACCCATCGCCCGCTCTGGCCGTGCCGGCGCATGGGAAACGGCGGCTTGAGCACCTTGCCGGGCTCGCTGGTGGGGGCCTCAACCCGCACCCCCGCTCCCGGATCGAACGGCTGGCCCGCCCGCCGGAACAGCTCGGGCTTGTGGTCGAAGAGGTCCATCTGGCTGGCCCCGCCGTTCATGAAGAGCTGGATCACCCGACGCGCCTTCGGCGGGTGATGGGGCCGTCGGCCGAGGGCCTTCGGGTCGAGCCGCACGGGCTGATCGCGCGCGAGGAGCTGCCCCAGCGCGACCGCACCGAAACCTGCGCCCAATTGCCGGACGAAGGCACGCCGGGAGGATGCCGGCCCCAGGGGCCCACGGGTCGGGTTCATGGCACGAAGAGGAACTCGTTGCTGTTGAAGAGCAGCCGGCAGGCATTGGCGAGGCCGTGGCGACGGGCGTACCGCTCCAACTCCAGGCGCTCGTCGACCGTCGGGGGGCGACCCCAGACCCAGCGCACGGCCCCCTCCCAGTCGACCCGGCCGGGGTCCACCGCGCGGTCGGTGTCCGCGGGAGCGCGGTTGGACGACACCGACGGGATCGGTTCCATGGCCTGCGCCTCCAGGGCCCGGGCCCAGTGACCGGCCTGGCGGAGGGAGAACTCGTGGTTCCACAGGGCCAGGGCCTGCTGCAGCGTCACCGAGTTGTCGCGCGCCGGCACCAGTTGGTCGCCTGCCGGACAGTCGAGGGCCTCCATCCACGGGTCGGGCAGGGTCCGGAACAGGAACCGGTACACGCTGCGACGCCGGCCCTCCGGGCCATCGGAATCGAACCGGCCATAGTCGACCTTCGGGGTCACATGGATGCCCGGCTTGAGGTCGAAGTTCCGGTCACCCGGGCCACCCATGCGGAGGTCCAGGCGCCCGCTGATGTGAAGCATCCCATCGCGCACGCACTCGGCGTCGAGACGCAGACGGTTCATGCGGGCCAGCCACCGGTTGTCGGGATCGACCGACAAGGCCTGGCCGGAATCAACGGCCTGGCTGCGTTGCCGGTAGGTGGCGCTGGTGAGGAGCAGGCGGTGCAGCGCCTTCATCGAACCACCGGCCTCGTCGCGGAACCACACCGCCAGCCAGTCGAGCAATTCGGGATGGGAGGGCCGTTCGCCCATGCGGCCGAAGTCGTTGGGCGTGTTCACCAGGCCGCGCCCGAAGTGGTGCAGCCACACCCGGTTGACGATGGACCGCCAGGTCAGCGGGTTGTCCCGGTGCGCCAGCCATCGGGCGAGGGCGGCGCGTCGGGCCCCCTCCTCCGCACCGGGCGGCACGGAGAACCGGGCCGGCAGGCTGTCGACCAGCGACAGCGTGCCCGGGCCCACCACCTCGCGGGGCTGGGTGATCTCGCCCCGGTTCAGCCGGTGGACCACCCGGGGCTCGAGCGACGGTTTCAGGCTGCCATCGGGCTCGAAGTCACCCGCCGCCGCATAGACACGGGAGGGCGCGGGCAAGGTCGCCAACTGCTCGCGCAGCCGTTCCCGGACCACGAACAGCGTCACCCGACGGCGTTCCTCGACGGTCCAGGTGGCCTTGGGGCGATGGACGATCCCGGCCAGGTCGGGCGGCACCACCCGGGTGGCCGAACCCGGCGCGTCGGTCATGGATACCCGGAACCGGCCGATGAGGTGGGAGCCCCCATGCGCCTGACGCAGGACCAGGCTCCACTGGTCGCCCGGCCGGGCCTCAAGGGGTTCGGCCAGTTCAAACACCGCCCGGTGGGCCTTGCCCTCCTGAGGATGGATGCCCCAGGCGGTCTTCTCCTGCCCGTCGATCGCATGGGCCGCCGTCCATCCGTCCTGGTCGAAGCTCGCCGAGGCCCGCGCCCAGCGCACCCGCCGGGGCTCGGAGGCGCCGGCCGAGAAGACCCACAGCTCGACCTCGCTGAGGTGCAGGTTGCCGTTCTCCGGGTTGCGCCCCGGCCCCTGGTGCGGCAGCGACGCATCCGGCAGCACCTCCAGCTGCACGGCCCGGAGCGTCCGGAGCGCCGGGCCACCGGCGGCGCCAGTCAACGTGTAGGTGTCGCGCTCCGGCAGGACCCCGCCGGCCCGCAAGGATCCGTCGGGCAGTCGCACGAGCCCGGCCCCGCCGGCCGAGAAGAAGGTGGTGGGATTCCACGGGGTCCAGCGCACCGGATGCGACTGGCGCTCCCGCACCCAATGCTCCACCTCCGCCCGCGTGGCCGGCGCCTCCAGCAACTGGGGATCCCCCCGTTCGGCCTGGCGTCGCTCCCGCATCCAGCGTTGACGCCTGAGGTGGACCGAGGGGTCGCGGTCGAAGACCCGGTGGGCCCGTTCCACGCCGGAGAACACGGCCTGCAACGCGTAGTAGTCGGCCTGCGGGACGGGGTCGAACTTGTGGTCATGACACCGGGCGCACTGCACCGTGGTGCTGTTGAAGACCGACATCACCGTGCCGATCATGTCGTCGCGGTCGACGTACCGGCCGAGTTGGCGATCGAGGGTGTCCTCGCGGATGTCGCGCAGAGAACTCTCGTCCCACGGCCCGGCCGCCAGCATGCCCAGGGCGACGGTGGCCTCGGGGCGATCGAAAAAGAGCACATCGCCGGCGACCTGCTCCTCGATGAACCGCCCGTACGGCCGATCGGCATTGAAGGCGCCGACCAGGTAATCGCGGTAGGGCCAGGCCTGCTCCCGGATGCGGTCCTGGTCGTGGCCGTGCGTCTCGGCGAAGTGCACCGCATCCATCCAATGGCGGGCCCAGCGCTCCCCGTACCGGGGCGAGGCCAGCAACCGGTCGACCTCGCGCTCGTAGGCCGACGGGGAATCGTCGGCGAGGAAGCGCTGGTGATCCTCCGGCGAGGGCGGCAGGCCGACGAGGTCCCAGTGGATGCGCCGCAGGAGCGTGGACCGGTCGGCTTCCGGGGCCGGTTGGAGCCCCCGGGCCCCGAGCGCGGACCGGATGAAGGCGTCGACCGGATGGCGGGGGACCGACGCCGGGCCGGAAACTTCGCCGGAAACCTCACCGGGCAATGCGACCGACCGCAACGGGCCATAGGCCCAATGCGGTTCGGCGGCCGCCAAGGCAAGGCTGGTCCAGATGAGGAGGGTCGTCAGCAACCGCATGGGATTGAGTGCCATCATGCCCATCCCGAGCCCCATGGCCAGCATGGAGGCGGACGGATGCGGAGGTGCGGGCGACCCTGCGACCCGGATCCTTGGGAAGTCGCACGAAGACGCGTCCTTCGACCCGCCGCCCGCCCGGTGCCGGAGCTTGACCCCGCCTCCGGATTCAGGCCATTTTGTTCCATCGTCATGAGCGAAGCAGTCCAGAAAGCACCTGTATCGGTAGGCGGCCCGGAGGCCGCCGGGGGTGCTTGTCGCTACGCTTGACGCAGCTTCCACAAGAACCCACGGCCGGCGACGGTCGTGGGTTTTTTGCTGACACCAGGGAAACCCAAGACCACCGGCCACCACCAGCAACGACCCCATGAGCACGGCCACCCCCCCGCAGAACTCCCCCACCCAAGGCACCAAGGACATCGGTCCCCTGATGTTCGGACGCGACATCTTCGTCGAGGCGCTCGAGCGCGAGGGCTGCGAGGTCATCTTCGCCTATCCCGGTGGCGCCAGCATGGAGATCCACCAGTCGCTGACCAAGTCGAGGATCCGCACCATCCTGCCCCGGCATGAGCAGGGCGGAAGCTTCGCCGCCGAGGGCTACGCCCGCGCCACCGGCAAGGCCGGCGTCTGCATGGCCACCAGCGGCCCCGGCGCGACCAACCTGGTGACGGCCATCGCCGACGCCTACATGGATTCGTGCCCGCTCATCGCGATCACCGGCCAGGTGGCCCAGTCGATGATCGGCCGCGGCGCCTTCCAGGAGACGGACATGATCGGCGTGACCCTGCCGATCGTGAAGCACTCCTACCTGGTCACCGACATCAACGACATCCCCCGGATCGTCAAGGAGGCCTTCTACATCGCCCAGAGCGGCCGGCCCGGCCCGGTGGTCATCGACTTCCCCAAGAACGTCCAGCAGCAGAAGGCCCGGCCCGTGTGGCCCACCCTCGACGAGATCAAGGCCCGTCTGCGCGGCTACACCGACCGGGTGATCGCCGACGAACTGGCGCTCAACGAAATCATCGGGCTCATCGAGAAGAGCGAGCGTCCGGTCATCTACAGCGGTGGCGGCGTCATCACCGCCGGGGCCTCGGCCGAGCTGCTGCGGTTCGCCGAATCGACCCAGATCCCGCTGACGACCACCCTCATGGGCATCGGCGGCTTCCCCGAGGAGCACCCGCTGTCCCTGCGTTGGCTGGGCATGCACGGGGCGGCCTTTGCCAACTGGGCGGTCAATGGCGAGTACGCGCGCCGCAGCGATCCCTCCGAGCCGATGGTCAAGCTCAAGGACGGCTGCGACCTGCTGCTGGCCTTCGGCGTGCGCTTCGATGACCGCGTGACCGGCGCCTTCAGCGAGTTCGCCAAGGGGGCGACCATCGTCCACCTCGACATCGACGCCTCCGAACACCACAAGAACAAGCGGGCCAACCTGGCCATCCAGGGCGACCTCAAGGACGCCTTGCACCGGGTCAATGCGCTCATCGCCCAGCGCAAGGGCATCAAGAAGACCTTCCCGGCCTGGCACCAGCAGATCGCCGAGTGGAAGGCCAAGGCGCCCTTCCGCTACACGACCGAGGGCCAGATCATCGACTCGGCCCACATCAAGCCGTTCCAGAAGGACGGCGAGGAGTACATCCTGCCCCAGATGGTGATCGAGGAGCTCTGGAAGCTGACCAAGGGCGAGGCCATCATCACCACCGGCGTGGGCCAGCACCAGATGTGGGCCGGCCAGTGGTACAAGTACAAGTTCGCCCGCCAGTTCATCACCAGCGCCGGCCTCGGCTCGATGGGCTACGGCTACCCGGCCGCGCTCGGGGCGAAGGTCGCCCATCCGGAAAAGCAGGTCGTGGACATCGACGGCGACGGCTCATTCCTGATGAACATCCAGGAACTGGCCACGGCCCACATCGAGAAGATCGCCGCCAAGGCGATCGTGCTCAACAACCAGCACCTCGGCATGGTGGTGCAGTGGGAGGACAACTTCTTCGACGGCAACCGCGGCCATACCTACCTCGGGAACCCGGACAACCGCTCGGGCATCTACCCCGACTATGTGCGGGTCTGCACCAGCTTCGGCGTGCCCTGCGAGCGGGTCGTCTACCGCAAGGACCTCCGGGCCGCCCTCGAGCGGATGCTCGCCGCGGAGACGCCGTACGTGCTGGACATCATCACGCCGTACACCGAGCACGTGCTGCCCTTCATCCCGGCCGGCCGCACCGTGGCCGACATGCGGTGGTGACCTGAGCGGCAGGAGACCGACGGCGGACGCCGACCAGGGGCCGGAATCCTTTCGAGGGTTCCGGCCCTGTTGCTTTGGCCGCGGAGCGACCGGGGCCGGGCCTCCTGGAGGCGGTTCGGCGGGCCGATCCGGCCCAACTCGGACCAAAATCGGGTTGAATTGTCTCTAGGCGCGGGGCGTCCGGGAAGAGTACGATTCAGAGCTCCAATCGCATGAGACTCCCGCTTCCCTCCCCCGCCCGGCGCCACCGGTCCGCCGCCGGTTTCACCCTCATCGAAATCCTGCTGGTCATCGTGATCATCCTGCTCCTGGCCGGAGCCCTGGTGGTGTTCGT
>JBIKMQ010000051.1:0-8942 GCA_044359215.1 Candidatus Chromulinivoraceae bacterium | reverse complement strand
GCCTTCTATGGCTTGAGCTATGGCGGCAAGACGGCCATGCGCATCCCGCAGGTGATCGACCGCTACTGCCTGAGCATCTGCTCGGCCGACTACAACGAATGGATCTGGAAGAACGTCTCGGCGCGGTCGTCCTACTGCTACCTCTATTGGGGCGAGTACGACATGCCGGAGTTCAACCTGGGCAACACCTTCAACTACGCCGAGCTGAGCTGGCTGATGATCCCACGCCCCTTCATGGTGGAGCGCGGTCATGACGACGGGGTCGCGCCCGACGAGTGGGTGGCCTACGAGTTCGCCAAGACCCGCCGCCAGTACGTCAAGCTGGGCCTGGGCGACCGCACCGAGATCGAGTATTTCGACGGCCCCCACACCATCCACGGCAAGGGCACCTTCGAGTTCCTCCACCGCCACCTGCGCTGGCCCAAGCCCTGAGCGCCTCCCCACGAGTCTCCATGAGTGCTGAAACCATCCGCCGCCGCCCATTCCTCCAGATGGCCGGGATGGCCTGCGTGGCCACCGCGGCCGGAGCCATCACCCGTGCCGAGGAGACCGCGCCCGACCTGCACATCGAGGGCTATGCCGGCCAGGTCAGCTATCCGCAGGGGGGCGAACTCACCTTGCATGTCTCCGCCAGCCAGCGCCGCTTCTCGGTGGAGATCGCGCGCTTGGGGGCGCGGCCCGAGGCGGTCTGGAAGGGCACGTCGGACGCCGGGGCCGTCCATCCCATCCCGGCCAACGCCTCCTCGCAGGGATGCGCTTGGCCGGTGGCGGTCCGGGTGCCCATCGGTCCGGAGTGGAAGTCGGGCTACTATCAGGTGCAGTTCCGACTGGAGGACCGCGGCGGCGACTTCGTGCGGCGGACACGCCGCGTCGCGGAGTCGACCTGCTTCTTCATCGTGCGGGCCGCCCAGCCGGGACGGGATTCCCGGATCCTGCTGCAGTTCGCCACGAACACCTACAACGCCTACAACAACTGGGGCGGCTTCAGCCTCTACGCCTACAACGGCCGCGGCGGCAACCAGGGCCACCGGGTGTCGTTCCTGCGCCCGCCGGGCTCGCTCTTCCCGAACTGGGAGCAGGCCTTCGTCGAGTGGGCCGAGTCGCAGGGCTACACGCTGGAATACGCCGCCAACGGCGACCTCGAGTCGCACCCGGAGATCCTCAAGGCCTACAAGCTCGTCCTGAGCGTCGGTCACGACGAGTACTGGTCGGCCCCCATGCGGGATCACCTCGAGAAGTTCATTGGCGACGGCGGCAACGTGGCCTTCTTCAGCGGCAACACCTGCTGCTGGCAGGTGCGTTCCGAGGACAACGGTTCGGCGCTGACCTGCTGGAAGCAGAATGTCCAGCAAGACCCCGTGTTCGTGGCGCGGGGCAGCCAGGCCACGCTCTCCACGCTCTGGAGCCACCACCTGGTGCAACGGCCCGAGAACCAGCTCACGGGCGTGGGATTCCTGTGGGGCGGCTATCACAAGAGCCATGGCCAACTCATGGACGCCTCGGGCGGATTCGACGTGCACCGGCCCGACCACTGGGTCTTCGCGGGCACCTCGTTGAAGGCCGGCGGGCAGTTTGGCGCCAAGGACACCATCGTGGGCTACGAGTGCGACGGCTGTGAGCTGGAATGGACGGGGGGCATTCCCAAGCCCACCCATCGCGATGGGACGCCGTCGAATTTCGAGGTGTTGGCGACGGCCCCCGCCCAATGGCATCCGGATGACTGCGAGTGGTACGAACGCTGGCAGCCCGGTCGCAAGGGTCATGCGGTGCTCGGCACCTACACCCGCGGCGGCACGGTGTTCACCTGCGGCTCGACCGACTGGTCGCACGGGCTCCGCGGTCGGGACCCGATCGTCGAGCGCATCACCCGCAACGTCCTGGATCGCTTGGGAAAATGAAGCGGTGTGTTGTTCCTGTCGCGGCCTGGGCCGTGATCGTCGGGCTCGGGTGCGCGGTGTTCCGGGCGCAGGCCCAGGCTTCCACGCAAGGCCCGGGCTCCGGTGGCGTGCTCGCGCCCTCGGTCGATTTCAACCGCGACGGGGTGCCCGAGACACTGGTCAACGAGCCCGGCAAGACCCTCCTCCACAAGCCCGATGGCCGGCCGGCCGAATTCCAGTTCCCGGCGGGCGTCTCGGTGCTCGACGCGCGGGGCCGGGATGCCGGGTTGAGGCGGATCGACCTGAATGGCGACGGGTTAGACGACCTGTTGCAGTCCAATCCCGAGGGCTACGCCATCCACCTCTGGAACCGGAACGTCCAGCCACACCTCGGGTGGACCCTCGGCTGGTCGCAGTTCGTGCGGTCCGGCCCCCGTACCGGGGCTCCGGACGAACCTCCGTCCCTCGTCGGGGCCACCGTGCGCCTGGAGGGCGGATTCCTGGTCGTCGATCGACCGCCGGTCGCCGGTGGGCCGGCCTCCCGCGCCGAGCGCCTCAACGTGCGCGACCTCATCGCCGTGCGCATGCCGCCGCCCAAGTCCCCGGCCGAGGCCCTGGCCTCCATGCGGTTGGCCGAAGGGTTCCAGATCGAGCTCGTGGCGTCGGAGCCCCAGGTGATCGACCCGGTGCACCTCGACTGGGATGACCGGGGGCGCTTGTGGGTGGTCGAGATGCGCGACTACCCGCTGGGTCTCGATGGCCATGGAAAGCCCGGGGGGCGGGTCGTGGTCCTTCAAGACGACGACGGCGACGGTCGCATGGATCGTGCCGTGCCGTTCCTGACGGACCTGCCGTTCCCCACCAGTGTGATGCCCTGGGGAAAGGGGGCGCTGGTGGCCACCGCGCCGGACCTCCTGTACGCCGAGGACACCGACGGGGACGGGCGGGCCGATGTGCGCCGGGTGCTGTTCACGGGCTTCACCGAGGGCAATCAGCAGCACCGCTTCAATGGCTTCGAGTGGGGGTTGGACGGATGGCTCTACCTGGCCAACGGCGACAGCGGAGGGACCGTGACGTCGGTGGCCACCGGCAAGACGTTGTCCTTGAGCGGGCGCGACCTGCGCCTCCGGCCCGAGACCGGTGAGATGGAGACCGTGTCGGCGCAAACCCAGTTCGGTCGCCGTCGCGACGACTGGGGGAACTGGTTCGGCAACAACAACCCCACCTGGCTGTGGCAAGTCACCATCCCGGAGCACTACCTGCGCCGTAATCCGAAGGTGGCCGTCCGGCGGGTGAGCCGCATGCTGGCCCAGCGCGAGGACTCCACGCGCACCTTCCCGATGTCGGCACCCTTGGAGCGCCCGAACCAGCCGTGGTCGCTGAACCATGTCACCAGCGGCTGCAGTCCGACGCCGTATCGCGACGATCTGTTCGGGGCGGCCTACGCGCACTCGGTCTTCATCAGCGAGCCGGTCCACAACGTGATCCATCAGGAGGTCTTGAGCGCCCGAGGCAGCGCGTTGCACAGCCAGCGCGCCGCCGGAGAGGAGCGATCCGAGTTCCTGGCCAGCACCGACAACTGGTTCCGGCCCACGACCTTGAAGGTGGGTCCGGATGGGGCGCTGTACGTGGCCGACATGTACCGTTTCGTGCTGGAGCATCCGGAGTGGATCTCGGCCGAGATGCAGGCCCGGGTGAACCTGCGGGCCGGTGAGGACCGCGGCCGCATCTACCGCATCCGGCCGCGCGGTGCCCCGCGTCGGGCGATCCCCGACCTGACACGCCTCGACACCGCAAGCCTCGTCGCCGCCATGGATTCACCCAACGGATGGCAGCGCGACCGGGTGCAACGGGCGCTGGTCGACCGGGCCGGGGCGGCCGCCGTTCCTGGCCTGCGTGCATTGCTCTCGCCGGATCACCGACCGCAGGTGCGGGTGCAGGCCCTGGCCACGCTCGGCCTTCTGGAGGGCGGGCTCGATGCGGCCACGGTGATCGCGGCCCTCGGCGATCCCCATCCGGGGGTCCGTCGTCAGGCGGTGGAACAATCCGAGCGCCTGGCCGGTCCGTCCCTGCCGCCCGCATCGCCGGAGGTCTTCGCGACGGTGGCCGCCTTGGCGCGCGATCCCGAGGCGTCGGTTCGCCTGCAGGCGGCGTTCAGCCTGGGTCAGTGGCCGGCCGAGAGGGCCGAACCGGTGCTGCGCGAGTTGGCCGCCCGGGAGTCCGGCGACGAACTGATCCTCACGGCCATCCAGACCTCCCTGCGCCCCGACAGTCCCCTCTTCGCCGAACTGAAATCGGGCCAGAAGCCAGCGCCCGTGGCGACGACACCCGTCCTCCAGCCGAGTTCGGCCGATCGGGCGCAGGTCATCGCGCAGTATTCCGCCGGCACCGCTTCGCTGAAGGGCGACTCGAAACGGGGCCATGCCCGGTTCACCGCGCTCTGTGCCGGCTGCCATCGCCTGCGGGGCGAAGGCCAGGAGGTGGGGCCCGATCTCGGCATGGTCGCCGGCAAGCCCCTCGACTGGATGCTCTCGGCGATCCTGGATCCCAACCAGGCGGTCGAGGCGCGCTACCGGGCTTGGACCCTGCAGCTCACTGGCGGCGACTCCCTCACGGGGCTCATCGCCGCCGAGACGGCCAACAACCTGGTGATCCGACAGGCCGGCGTGCCCGAGCAGGCCGTCCTGCGTTCCGACATCCGCAGCCTGTCCCCCCAGGCCGTCTCCCTGATGCCCGCCGGGTTCGAATCGGCCCTCCCGCCCCAGGACCTCGCCGACCTGCTGGCCTGGATCCGCGGAGAGTGAGGGGAGTGGGGCTGACCAAGCGCCTGCCGGGCCACTTGCCTCCGTTTCGAGGGCTCCCTAGGTTCAGCGGAATGAGTGAGATCATCTTCGAGGTCCAGCACGATGAGATGGAGGGAGCCTACATCGCCACCGCTCTCGGCCACGGCATCGTCACCCAGGGGGAGTCGCTCGAGGAATTGCGCCAAATGGTCAAGGATGCGGTCCGTTGCCATTTCGCCGAAGGAAACAGCGCCCCGATGCCCAGAATGATCCGGCTCCACTTCGTCCGGGACGAGGTGCTTGTGGCGTGAAGACTCCGCGGGATGTCTCTGGTCCGGAACTGGTCAAGGCGTTGCGGATCCTGGGTTACGAACGCACCCGTCAGGAGGGATCGCACATCCGCCTGACGACCCGTCTCGACGGGGAATTCCATCTCACCGTTCCCCATCACGTCCCGCTGCGGTTGGGTACCTTCAAGAGCATCCTCAGAGCCTGTCCGAAAACTCAAAGGGGACCTGCGGGGAGAGATTTTGGTGATGGCCAAGGCGGGGAGGTCGGAGCAGCCCCGCAGCGGGCTGTAACGGCCGAGCCAACGCCGGCCATCGGCAAAAGCCCCCCCGCCCGGAGGGTTTTCAGGGAAACGGCCCGCTGGCTTCGTTGCTCGTCGGTCCCAGACCGCTGCGGGTCTGTTCCGACCTCCTCGCGCCTTGCCATCCCACCGTTTCCCTGAAAACAGGACCCCTCTGGGTTTTTGGACAGGCTCTCAAGCTTGTGGCGTCCCATCATCGGTTGTCGGTCGAGGAGTTGGTGGATCGGTTGGGGCTCTGAGCGCGGCGGACGCGCTGACCCGTTCCCACCCAGCCTCACTCCTGCTGGAAGCCCAGCAGGCGGCGGGCCTCGGGCAGCAGGAAATGGAAGTCGGTGAAGGGCTCGAAGCCGATGTCCTGCCAGCGCACGCGGCCCTCGCCGTCGATGAGGAAGACCCCGTGCAGCGGGGTGCCCTCGAAGTCGTCGTGGGCATGCCATTGCTGGAAGGCCGCCAGGGTGGGATCGGCGGCCAGTCGGAAGGCGATCCGGCCGTCTTTGCCGGCCTTCTCCCGCGTCTTGGCCAGGCCCTCGACGGTCTCGGTGCTGATGGCGAGGATCTCGATGCCGGCCTTCTTGAAGTCCTCGGTTCGCGGGGCCAGGAGGCGCAGTTGCTCCACGCAGTGCAGGCAGCCGCCGCCGAGGTAGAAGACCAGCAGCACCGGGCGCCCGTGGAAGTCGGACAAGGCGATGGGCTTGCCGTCGGAGCCCATGACCGACAGGGGCGGGGCGGGTTGCGGGGTCCAGCGGAACGATCCCAGCGAATCGAGCGCGGGCCGGGTGCCGGAATCGGCCGGGTAGGCTGGCGCCGGTCGCCAGTCCTTGGCGGCGTCGGAAGCCTTGGAGGCCGCGACGACCGGGGCCAGTCGGCGGACGATCGGCAGGTCGGTGTCCATCCAGGCGGACAAGCCCCGCAGCGTCGCGAAGGTGGCCAGGGCCTCGTTGGTCTTGCCCGCCTGCCATTGGAGTTCGGTCAAGACCGCCAGCGGGTGCACCTGGTTGGCTGCGGCATCGACCGATTCGCGGGCCAGCTTCAGGGCCTTGTCGCGGTCGCCGGCCTGGAACCACATCGCGGCGAGGCGCTCCTTCGAGACGGTCTTCAGGCCCTCGAGGCGCTTGGCCAGTTCGTTGGTCTCCCCGGCATGCAGGTCGAGCCCCACGCGCAGTTCCTCGATGAAGTGGCCGAGCGTCTCCGTCGGCTCGCTGGTGCGCTTCACGGCCTCGGCCATGGCCGCGTCGATCTCGCCCCGGCCCTTCTTGTCGGCCTTGGCCTTGGATTCCGCCGCATCGACGTGGGCCCGGCGTTCGTCGCGCAGCCGGGCGATGGCCGCCTCGATGGCCTCGATTTGGCCGGACACGCCCACTCGATCGCCCTTGCCGAGGTGCGCGAGCCCGACCAGGCGGGCGCGGCGTCCCTGCTCCTCGGCCAGCGCCGTCGGTTCCAGGTAGGGCGTCTGGGACAGTCGCAGGGTCTCGTCCCACAGCTCCCAGCGCAGCAGCGTCTCCATCAGACGGCGTCGGCCGTGGGCCGCGGTGCCGCGCTTGTCGTAGGCGATGCCGTTGGTCTGCAGGTCGAGCGTGTTCAGGGCCGGATGCCGGGGCATCTCGATCAGGTTGGCCGACAGGTCGACGGCCCGGCGCGCCTGGCCGAGGTAGTTGTAGGTCTGCACCAGCCACTCGCTGTTGTGCGCGTAGTTGTGGATCTGGTCGGGCAGCAGGCGGTCGGCCATGAGCTGCGTGTTGTCGACCCGCACCGAGGCCTCCTGTTGCCACGCCATGTCGGGGTAGCGCTTGAGCTTGTTGAAGGTGTGCCCGGCCATGTGCCACTGGTGGGCCACGCCCGGGGAACTCTGCCCGGACTTCGAGGCCGAGGGCACCGCCCGGATGGCCGACTCGTCCTTCTCGCCGTCCCACAGGTGGATGCGGTAGTGGTGGGCCGGGTGCATCGGCTGCTGGGCGAAGATCTCCTTGAGCAACGACTCCACCGCCTGGGCGCTGCCGATGGGCCAGCCCTTGTACCCGCTGTCCCACAGGTGGACCGCCAGGAAGGCCTTGGCCTCCACGTCGTCGGGGAACTCGAAGATGAGGTTCTCGATCGCCCGGGTGTAGTCCCGGCGGCGGTCCTTCTCGTCGCGCTTCGGGTCCTTGTGGAACTCGGCCAGCGACTCGATCCACAGCCGCTCACGGCGGGTGACCGGGGCCTTGCGGCGGTCGGCCTCTCGGATGAACCCCGCCGCCCGGGCGGCGTTGTTGGCGTTGGCCATGGCCATGCCCCAGTAGGCCATGGCGCAGTTCGTGTCGTGGAAGGCCGACTCGCGGAATGAACGTTCGGCCTCCAGGTACCAGAACCCGTGCAGTTGACCCACGCCCTGGAGGAAGAACTTCCGGGCCAGCCCGTTGGTGGTGGTGATGTCGAAGCGGATCTCCGGCATGCCCGCCATCGGCCGGGCCCGTTGCCGCGGGCCCTCGTTGAAGACCTGGCCGTGCATGGAATGGCCCGGATCGACGGTCTTGGCGTCGTCGGGGTTGGCCTTCACCGGCTCGGCGGCATGGCCCATCCCGCAAAGGACGGCGCCCAGGAGCCACATCGCCAACACCTTGGCATCACCACGGGATTGCATGAGGCGGAGGCTACCCGCTGGACCCGGTGAGCCAAAGGGGATCTTGCGGGCCAAAGGGTCAAGGCCCCTCGCGCAGGCAGTAGAGCTTGGAGGCGGTGCGGAGGAAGAGCCGGTCGCCGGCGATGGCCGGGGTGGCCATGCACAGTTCGCCCAGGGAATTGACCCGCTCCAGGCGGTAGGGATCTCCGCCGCCCACCACGTAGGTGTCGCCGTCCTCGCTGAGGCAGAACACACGTCCGCGATAAGCCCAGGGCGAGGCGGTGAAACCGGCCGTCCCATCGACCTTGAGGCGTTGCTTGCCATAGAGTTCCCGGCCGGTCCGGGCATCGCGGCAGCTCAGGAACCCGAAGTCCCAGAGCACGTAGAACCGGCCGTCGTAGGCCAGGGGCGAGGGGTTGTACGGGGCGGCGTTGGCTTCCATCCAGGCGATGGTCGCACTCTCCTTGGCCCCTTCCGGCAGGGTGAGGTCGCCGACCCCGCCGGGTCGGATGGCGTAGACGGGCTTGTTGACCTTGAGGTTGTCGCCGACGTACCCGGCGCCCACGTACAGCAACCCGTTGGCCTCGAACGGGGTGGGGATGACGATGGTGGAGGGCCCTTGCAAGTGCCACAGCACCCGGCCTTCCAGATCGTAGCTGCGGATCCGGTTGCGGCCCGGCACCACCAGTTCGCTGCGCTTGGGGTTCGTCCAGAGGTAGGGAGTGCTGAAGTTGCTGGGTTCCTCGCGCGGCACCTGCCACACGATCTTGCCGGTCTTGGCGTCGAAGGCGCTCAGGGTCGATGACTCCTCGTTGTCGTTCACCACATACACCCGGCCGCGGTGCAGCACCGGGGAGGCGGAAGTGCCCCATCCGTAGCGCATCTTCCGGGGTTGCAGCGGCTGGGACCAGATCACCTTGCCGTGGAGATCGAGGCAGAACAGGCCCACGGATCCGAACAGGACGTACAGGTGCTTGCCGTCCGTCACCGGGGTCTCGGAGGCGTAGCTGTTCTTGAGGTGGATGGGCGTGGTCGGCACCGCCCCGTGAAGCTCGGTGCTCCAGAGGATCTTGCCCGAGTCGCGGTCGAGGCACAGG
>JBIKMQ010000237.1:0-4646 GCA_044359215.1 Candidatus Chromulinivoraceae bacterium | reverse complement strand
CACCCCGCCACACAGCGCACCACGCACCCCGTTTCCCTATCCCACCACATCGACGCGCAAGTCGCGCAGGGCCATGAGGCCTGGCAGCGGCACCGCCCGGATTGGACGGGCCCCGCTGCGGCGTCTCGGTCCGAACCGTTGCCGGTACCGTTCGAACACCCCGTCCACGAACTCCCTCGAGCCCAGCGCCACCCCGTCGCTCAGGTGCCGGATCCTCAGCCTCAGCACCTGCCCGGGGCTCAGGCGCCCTCCCTCTGCCACCAGTCGTCGGATCGTCGCCCGGTCCAGCGCCCGTTTCGAACTGTGCCCGGGCTCCGCCGCCCTCAGCAGCAGCGCCGTCCGGTACTCCGCGGCCGCCTCCGCCCACGTCCGCCCTGCCAGGAACCCCATCAACCCCCGTCGGATCCGCCCATTGCCCCCGGCCACCGCCGCCGCGTACCCGCAGTGCCTGTAGTCCTTCGGATCCTCCACCAACCCGGCGCGCACCGGATTCAGGTCGATGTACGCCGCCACCGTCCGCACCGCCTCCGTGCTGTCCTCCACCAGCACACTCTTGAAGCGCTCGGCCCACAGAGTCCCGAACCGGTCGGCGTGCCGGTTGAACCACCGGCTGAAGCGCTGCTTGAACTCCTTCATGAACACCGACAGATCGCCCATCCGGCCCAGCAGCGTCTGCCGCACCACGGCATCGATCCGTCCATGCCGGCTCATCCCCTCCCGGGCCAGCGTGCTTAGGATCCCCTTCTTTCCGTAGAACGCTTCAGCCCGCTCCAGCAACTCGCCATCGGGGATCTCCCGAGCCTCAGGCACGCGGATCAGCAGGTGGAAATGGTTGGGCATCATGCAGTAGGTGATCACCTCCAACCCCGTGAAGGCCGAAAGCGCCATGAGCAACTCGGACAGCTTCTCCCGACACGCCGCATCGAGCAGCTTCTCCCCCCCGACCACCCGAGAGATGCAATGGTACACCGCCACCCCACCAGCCTGCCCCTTGATCCGCGCCAACCTCATGACCAAAACCATCGCCCCCGTAAAACCTCGAGTCAACAACTTTGAACCTGTCACTCTATTTTTTTCTTGAGCGCCCAGTTGGTTTCTGGCGCTATAGAAAAGATTTCGGTAGCGTGCTTAGCTCAGCGGTAGAGCACTTCCTTCACACGGAAGGGGTCGCAGGTTCGAACCCTGCAGCGCGCACCATCCTCCCTCTAACCTTGTTGGAACCAGCAGCGGGGAAGATCCATCGATGTTGGAATCAGACCGGCAGATGCCCATGAGGATTCGATCCGCGATCACGGTGTCCATCGTACCCGAGTCTGTCGGTGGGCCGTTTGTGTTCCACGGCGAATTGACGTCGAGGATACGGGAAGCGGCAAAGCTGGGGTTTGATGGGGTCGAGATCTTCCCCACCCACGCCGACGACATCGACGGGTATCAACTCCGCGAATCACTCAGATCTGGAGGCATCCGGTTGGCGGCGATGGGTACGGGTGCAGGATGGTTGACCCGCAAACATCGCCTGACGGATCCCGATCCTTGGATCCGGGCTGCCGCACGGGACTTCATCGGCGCCATCATTGATCTGGCCGGCGGTTTCGGGGCCCCGGCAATCGTCGGTTCGATGCAGGGGCGCCATGGCGACGGCGTATCCAGAGAACAGGCATTGGATTGGTTGCGCTCCGAGTTGAACCAACTCGGTCCGAGGGCCCATGCTCACGGGGTGCCGCTGCTCTACGAGCCGTTGAACCGTTACGAAACCAACCTGTTCAACACGCTCTCGGATGCCGCAGCCTTCTTGGAGTCTCTCGAAACACGGAATGTGAAACTGCTGGCGGACCTGTTCCACATGAACATCGAGGAAGTCGATTCGGCCCAGGCGATCCGGGCGATGGGCCGACACATCGGACATGTCCATTTTGCCGACTCCAACCGACGAGCCATCGGGTTTGGCCATACAGACGTGGCCCCGATCGCCCGGGCGCTGATCGATGTGGGCTACGAGGGCTTCATCTCGGGCGAGATTTTCCCGTGGCCCGATCCGGAGACCGCGGCCCGGAAGACCATGGAAAGCTTCAAGTCCGCCTTCGCCGGATAAGGTGGTCCGAAAACCCCTCCGGCAACTCAGGGCCCCGGATGCCCAAACGCGTCCACAAATCTCCGCTCCACATTTTCCGTCATGCTCAAGCACACGCTGATCCATCCAGAAATCAACGCGATCCTGGGACGGTCCGGGCATCATTCGAAGATCCTGATCGCCGATGGCAACTATCCGGCATCCAACAAGAAAGGACCCAACGCGTCCTTGGTATGCCTCAACCTGTCGCCAGGCTTGGTGACAGTGGCCCAGGTGCTCGAAGCGATCCTCTCGGCCGTCCCGGTAGATCAGGTGCAGGTGATGGGCATTCCCGCCGACGATCCCTACGCTGCCCTCGGCGAACCCCCGGTCTGGGGCGAATTCCGCAGGGTCCTCGCCGCTGCCGGTTCCTCACAGGCGCTCGAGCCGATCCTGAAGTGGGATTTCTACCGACATGTCGAATCCCCCGACCATGTGCTGACCGTGCAGACGGGCGACCGCGCGCTGTGGGCCAATGTGCTGCTGACGCTGGGATGCCGAACCGATTGATCCGGCGCCAAGCCGCCCCACACAGGAAATCCAAGGCAAGGACCACCTCTTCATCAGGGTTGTCCAAGAGACCAAGCTCCGGCTCCAGGTTCGCCATTCTGGTCTGATCGTCACGACCCCTTCACGACCGAACCGGTTTGGCCTTCCAACCATGCGCTCCATCGAGGACCGGGCCACCTGGACTCCAGATCGTTTCCTGACGGGGGCATCAGCGACCTGCGGCCCACTTCGAATGCGCGGACACGGATTTGAGAACGGTGCCGGGAGAGTTGTCATCCCCAAGGCTCGCGGCGACCGCAATCCTCGCGCTGATCCCCAGACGCAGCGGATCAGGGCTGCAATTGGGAGGATTGCCAACTGCGGCTACCCCCTCCGCCGGGGTGTTCGTTACGAACCAAGAAACCCCGCATGAAGCCAGGTCACGGCTTGCTGGTGATGGTTTCCCAATCAAGCCCCACTGTCTCGGCATACCGACCCAAGGCCTTCTCGTGGAGGATCAGGACAGCCCGGGCGACGCTGGAATCATCGGCATGCCCCATGATCGGCGTGTGGTCGGGGATCAGGTCGGTCTTCTTGTGCGCGTAGGTGATCGCAAAGACCGCCGCCGCAAGGGCGCTGTAGGGAAGGTCCTTGTAGACGCCCTCGGCCACATCTTCGACGACATCGGCCAGGAACTCCAACTGGTTGACCAGGTGCGGAAAATGCGGCGCGTGGATCTGGGCGAACTCCACCTTCCACATGGGCAGGTTGCGGAGGACCTTCTCGAGGGTGGAAGGGGTGACTTGGGACGCCCCATGGGCCACATAGCTGGCAATCTCGGACATGCCACATCCTATCCATCCAGCGACCGGATGGCAAACCCTCCGCAGGGTCCAGCTGGAATCCCAGATGACTTCCTGACGACAAACCGGCGACGCCCGGATGAATTTTCCGCCCCGGATGACGGATCGCGTCCCCAGAACCGCGTCTCTCCCGACAGGGCGTCACCTTCCATCCGGCTTTGCCTCCGGGCCGGCACCGGCCCACCATCATCACCACGTGAGGATCCGGATCGATCAGGCCCTCGTGGACAGGGGCCTCTGCGAGTCGCGCTCGCAGGCCCAACGGTCCATCATGGCCGGACAGGTGCGGATCAACGGGCACCCGGCCCGAAAACCCAGCGACTGGGTCCGCGAGGGCGACGCGCTGGAGCTCGACGGCGGCGACCGCTACGTGTCGCGGGGCGGGCACAAGCTCGAGCATGCCCTCCGGCACTTCGGGCTGGAGGTCTCGGGCCGTCGATGCCTCGACATCGGCGCCAGCACCGGCGGCTTCACCGACTGCCTCCTGCAACATGGCGCGGCCTTGGTCCACGCGGTGGACGTGGGGCACGGGCAACTGTCGTGGAAGCTCCGCAACGATCCGCGGGTCGTCGTGCTGGAGCGGACCAACGCCCGCGGCCTCACCCCGGACCAGCTCGGAGGCGCCCCTCCCTTCGACCTCGCCGTGGCCGACTGCTCGTTCATCAGCCTGCGGCTGATCCTCCCGCCGATCCCCCGCCTGCTGCGGGCCGGCGGTCGCGTCGTCGCCCTGGTCAAACCCCAGTTCGAGGCCGGCAAGGAGGAGGTCGACCGCGGAGCGGGTGTGATCACCGATCCGCTCATCCACGCCCGCGTGGTCGCGTCGCTCGAGGCCTTCGTCGCCTCGGAATTGCCCGCGCTGGCGTGGCGCGGGGTGACCGAATCGCCCTTGCGGGGACCGGCCGGGAACAAGGAGTTTCTGGCGCACCTCGAACGAACCCCGTGAAGACCACCGCCGACGCCCTCCGCCGGATCGGCCTCACCGCCAATCCGGAAAAACCCCGCAGTGTCGCGGTCCTGCGACGTGCCGTCACCCTGCTCAGGCGACTCGGCCGCGAGGTGCTCTGCGACGCGGCCACGGCGGAGTTCGCACGGCTGAGGTCGATGCCGACGGCCTCCGACGCGGGCGAACTGGCCGGCCGCTGCGACCTGCTGCTGGTCTTCGGCGGCGACGGGACCATGCTCCG
>JBIKMQ010000270.1:0-4303 GCA_044359215.1 Candidatus Chromulinivoraceae bacterium | reverse complement strand
GGAGGTCACGCAGGCGATCCGCACCGTGCTGGCGGGAAGGTTCCGCATCGAGGACCGGGCCCTGCTCGAGGCGGTGGTGCACAGTGACGGCACCTCGTCGTTGCAGACGGCCCTGAACGACTTCGTGCTCAGCCGCGGCCTGGCCTCGCGCCTCATCGAGCTGGAGGTGGCGGTGAACGGCGAACTGCTGACCCGCTACCGGTGCGACGGGCTCATCGCCAGTTCCCCAACCGGCTCCACGGCCTACTCCCTGGCGGCCGGCGGAGCCATCGTCAGCCCCGACGCCGACGTGCTGACCCTGACGCCCATCTGCCCGCACACCCTGTCGATCCGACCGGTGGTGGTGGGCCTCGACTCGGTGGTCCAGGTCACCCTGCTGAGCCGCCGCCTGGAGGCCACGCTGGCCGCCGATGGACAGCAGCTCACGCAGCTGACCACGGGCGACCGGGTGCTCATCCGGCGCAGCCGCCAGACAGCACGCCTGCTGCGGCCGGAGGGAAGCAGCTTCTTTGCGACGCTCCGGCACAAGTTCGGCTGGAGCGGCGGCAATCTCTGAACCGACGGTCCTCAGCGGTAGGTGATCACCACCTGCTCTCCTGCAAGGCGGATGCCGGCGATCGCCAACCCGGCCGGTCCGGAGATCCGGAAGAATCGGGTGTCCGCCGGACGGGTCAGCCAGAGGGTCTTGGAGACCGTGTCCACGGTGGCCCCGGCCACCGCCGAGTAGGCCCCATCCAGGGTCGCCGAGCCCAGAAGTTGCACGGACGCCACCGGGGCCTGGGCGCTGGTGTAGGCCCTGATGCCACCATCGGCGTTCACCAGCGTCCGCTTGCCGGTGGACGGGTCGACCGTGAACCACTCCACATAGGCCCCGCCGCCCCGTTCATACCAGACCAGTCGGAACCCGTAGACGCCCGCCTCCGGCACCACCACGTCGAAGGTGTCGTTGGCCACCCCGTTGAGGAACGACAGCGCCGGCGTCGAGGCGTCGAGCGTCGCCCCCGAGGCCAGCTTGTAGCCGTCGTCGGACTGGACGCCGAAGCGGACCACGCCCGCCGGAAGGTCGAGGTAGGTCACGGCGGCCATGGCCCAGTTGTCGGTGCCTCCCTCGTCGGTCTGGCCGGGGATGCCCTCATCACCCTCGATCGACCCGGCGAACCCGCCGGCAAACCCGTCCTGAGAGAAATTGATCACCGGGGCGACCACGTTGGTCTCATAGGCGCGCGGGATGGTCGATCCGCCGGCCAGCTGGGCCTCGGCCCGGGCGAGGCTGTTCTCGAGCAGGCCCGCATCGACCGGGGCCTGCACCACCTTCACCTGGATGCCACGTTGCGCGCCGGGCGCGCCCATCCGCGCCGCACGGTCGAGCGACAGGTAGCGGAAGGCGAAGCTCCACTCGTTGGTCATCGTCACTCCATCGCTGTCGGCGTACACCAGGCGGGCCACCTGGACCGCCCCCGACGGCGGCAACTGTCCCATGGTGAAGGAGACCCGGGCACCGGCGTCGTCCGGACTGACCGTGGCCGCGACCGCCGTCCCGTTGAGCAGCAGCTTCACGCTCGATGGGGCGACCCGCGTGTCGCGGTTCTGGATCACGGCCTCGACCTTCGGCACGACCGTGTCGGCCACGGAATTGTTCGCCGGCGTCAGCGCCGTCACGGCCGCACGCTGGAGACCCGTGTCGGCCACCTTCACGAGGGCCAGGTAGTTCTGTCGGCGCTGCTTGCTCTCGGTGTCGGGCGTGACCTGGCGCAGCCGCAGGGTGGTCACCCCGTCGAAGCGCACCGTCGTCGTCTTGCCCGAACCGTCGGTGAGCGGCGTGTTGCGGAAGTTGAACCCCGTCAGGGTGCCGAGGAACGAGCCCAGCGTCTTGACCGTCTGGTTGGGTTGCGACGGATCCGAGGTGACCTGCTCCAGCACGCTCTCGCCGGCATCCATGTTGATGAGCGCCTGCCGCAGGTGGATCTCGTAGGTCCCCTGCGGAATGGTCCGCGTGTAGTTGAGCCACTCCCCGGCATCGATGTCGCCGATGGCGTAGTCGTACACCTCGGCGGCGGTGCCGCCGGCCGCCGTGTACTTGGACCGGACCACGTCCAGGGTGCGTTCCATGCGGACGGCGTCCTGGTTGCGCCACGGGGCATCCTGGCTCCTTGGACTGGTCCGGGTGTCGTTGAAGTCGATTCCCTGGATGCCGACCTGGTTGGCGTAGGCGTCGGCCTGCGGACCACCGCCCTCGGCGATGGGCACCGGGTTGTCGATGAAGGCGCCGCCGAAGTTGTAATCCTCGGACTCGATCACCAGCACGCCTGGGGTGAAGGTGTCGAAGTCGATGCGCTCCCGGGTGGTGAGCCCGCCCGCGTCGGTGACCTCGAGGATGGCCGTGTAGTTCTTGTTGGCCTCCAGCTTGGAGAAGCTTGCGGTGCGGGAATTGCCCGTGCCACCCAGGGTCAACCCACTGGCCTTGGTATACCGGGCGCCGTTGAGCACCAGGGCCACCCCGTCGTCGGTGAGCGCGGCATCATCGCTCGCCTTGAAGGAAACCACCGTGGAGGCCGGCAGGAAGCTGCCGAACTTGGCCGGGGTGAAGTCAGACAGGATCGGCGCCACGTTGGCGACCACCGGGGGCGCCGCCGCAACCGCGTTGTCGTAGAAGGCCCGATAGGGGGTCTCCGGAGCAGCCCTGTCGAAATCCTGGTAGAGATAGAGCGTGAAGTAACCGCCGGTGATGTACGGCGCCGCCGGGTCATCCTTGCCGGCCACCAGCACATCCGCCGCCGCGGTGTCCACCACCGTCTTCTCCCAGATCACCGCGTTGTTCGCGTCCTTGTCCAGCACCCGGGCATGGATGGTCACGGCTCCCCCGCGCACCGTCAGGTTGAGGTTGAGCGTGATGTTCTCCTGCTTGAGATTAGCCACCGGGCCGTCATCGGCCACGAAGTACTTGTTGATGCCCTTGGTGATCAGGATGTCCGTGGTCGACTTGGCCAGGCCATAGCCCCCGAGGGTCCCCGGCGAATTGGCCGTCGGGATGAAGGCCAGCACCGCGAAGGAGTCCTTGGCCCCGCCCTGCACCACATCGGCGCTGAAGGAGATGCGCTCGCCCTCGGCCAGGGTGAACACGCGCGAGGTCTTCTGGCTGGCGCTGAAGATCGCCTGACCGGCCGCCGGTTGGGTGAACTGGAACTGGCCGCCCGTCTCGGAAGGCAGGCCGAAGCCCGGCGTGAAGGTGAAGTCGGTCCAACCGGTCTTGGTGTTGTCGTTGAAGTCATCGAGCACCGTCTCGTCGGTCACGAAGACCTCGGCGTTGTCGTAGACCGCCTGGTAAGGGCTCTCGGGCGCGGCCTTGTCGAAATCCTGATAGAGATAGAGCGTGAAGTAGCCTGCGGTGATGTAGGGGGCGGCCGGGTCGTCCTTGCCCGCGACAAGCACGTCCGCCGCGGCGCTGTCCACCACCGTCTTCTCCCAGATCACGGCGTTGGCGGCATCCTTGTCGAGGACCTTGGCCGCCACCACCACGCTGCCGTTCCGGGCCGTCAGGTTCAGGACCAGCGTGATGTTCTCCTGCTTGAGATTGGCCACCGGGCCGTCATCGGCCACGAAGTACTTGTTGATGCCCTTGGTGATCAGGATGTCCGTGGTCGACTTGGCCAGGCCATAGCCCCCGAGCGTCCCGGGCGAATTGGCCGTCGGGATGAAGGCCAGCACCGCGAAGGAGTCCTGGGCCCCGCCCTGCACCACGTCCACCCGGAACTCGATCGACCGGCCCTCCTTGAGCTCAAACCGCTCCGACGTCTTCTGGCTGGCACTGAAGATCGCCTGACCGGCCGGCGGTTGGGTGAACCGGAACCGACCTCCGCTCTCGCTGGGCAAGCCGAAGCCCGGCGTGAAGGTGAAGTCGGTCCAACCGGTCTTGGTATTGTCGTCGAAGTCGTCCAGCACCTTGGCCCTGAGAACCAAGAGGGACAGGCTCAAAGCCGTCAGCACGAAGGCATACCGACCGATGGAGCGAAACCCCGAGGCGAATCGGGACTTCAGCAGGACGTTGGCGGGATTCGAGACAGACTGGGACATGGCATTCGTGGGGTTGGGGATTCCTGAAGGCATTGACCGATTACGCCCCCGCCGGTTTCAGATTGTCAACCGCCCCAGGAATTGGGCCAGGGGGCTCATTGATAATGAACCTGTCACTCTATCATCACTGGTTCCGGCACCTCTTTGATCGTGAACCTGTCACCCTATCATCACTGGTTCCGACTTTGGGGGGCCTTGGAACCTCGGAGGGCTCGCCACGTGCAAGGACACA
>JBIKMQ010000050.1:0-9029 GCA_044359215.1 Candidatus Chromulinivoraceae bacterium | reverse complement strand
AACGCCTTGGCGCTGGGGCGACGGGCACTGGCGCTCCGGAACAAGTCGAGGCTCTGGGTCGCGGTCATCGGCATCTTTCTGGTTGGGTACGCCGTGATGGCCTACGGCCTCTTCTTCCAGGGGCTGCGCTTCCTGTCCCGCTTTCCCGGGCTCGGCGGATTGCTCGTCGAGCGCATGCTGTTCCTGCTCTTCGCCAGCCTCTTCGGCCTGCTCCTGCTCAGCAACCTGGTCATCAGCTACTCGAACTTCTTCCGCAACCGGGAGTCGGACTTCCTCCTCCCCTTGCCCATCCCGCCGGAGACGATCTTCCGCTGGAAGTTTGTCGAATCGGTCGCACTGGCCTCCTGGGCCTTCCTCTTCCTCATCGCGCCGCTGCTGCTGGCCTACGGCCGGGTGCATCGCGTGGATTGGCATTTCTACCCGATGATCGGTGGCCTGGTGACGCTGTTCATCGTCCTCCCGGGCGTGGCGGGCTCCGGGTTCGCGTTGCTTCTGGCGCGGCATCTGGATCGACGGCTCTTCCAGGCGGTGCTGGTGGCCGGCGTCCTCCTGCTGGTCGGGTTCTTCTTCTGGAAGACCCGGCCCACGGAGGTCACCGAGGAGATGCTGCTCGAGAACCGGGTGCTGGTGGTCATCGACCGGCTGCTGGACAACACGCGGATCGTCCAGTTCCCCTTCCTCCCGAGCTACTGGCTGAGCTCGGCGGTTCAGCAGTGGGTGGAAGGCGCCTATCGGGGAGCGCTCTTCCAGGGAACGGTGCTGCTGAGCTACACGCTCTTCTTCGGTCTGCTGGCGCTCACGCGCTTCGGCTCCGCCCTCTACGAGGCGACCAGCTGCGTGCGCAGTCGAGGTTCCCTGTTCGGTGGTTGGCATCGCCTGCGTCGGCGCCTCGACCGGCATGTCGGCCAGGGGAACTCCCAGGCGATGGGAGGCCTCCTGGAACGGGCCGTGGCCAGGATCCCTGGCCTGCCGGGCGACGTCGGCGCGATCCTCGTGAAGGACATCCGTGTCTTCTGGCGCGACACCACCCAATGGGGACAGACCCTGATGCTCTTCGGGTTGCTGACCGTGTACCTGATGAACCTGCGGCATTTCACCCGGCAGTCGGACTCGGCCTTCTGGGTGTCCTTGACGAGCTTCCTCAACCTCGGGGCCTGCTCGCTCAACCTGGCCACCATCACCACACGGTTCGTGTTCCCCCAGTTCTCGCTCGAGGGCCGGCGGGTCTGGTTGATGGGACTGGCCCCCCTTGGACTGGCCCGGGTCGTGTGGTGGAAATTCCTGACCGCCTCGGTGCTCACCGGAGTGCTGACCCTTGGCCTGACGCTGCTGAGCTGCCGGATGCTCCACCTCGAGCCCGCACGCACGGCGTTCTTTGCCGTGGCCATCGTGGTGATGACCTTGGTGCTCAACGCCCTCTCGGTGGGGCTCGGCACGCTGTACCCGAATTTTGCAGAGACCAATCCCGGCAAGATCGTCAGCGGCTTCGGCGGGACGTTCTGCCTCGTCTTGAGCTTCGTCTACATCCTGGGTTCGGTGCTGCTGCTGGCCTTGGGAAGCCCCTGGGGGTGGCATGGCGAGGAGGCGCTTCCCGGACGGGCGGTCGCCGGCGGCCTGGCCTTCGCCCTGTCATCCCTGCTCATCGGTGCGCTTCCCTTGCGGTTGGCCCTCAGGCGCGCCGCGACCATGGAGCTTTGAGCTTCGCCCATCCGACCGGTGAGGGACCGCCGACATGATCCGGAGGAGTCCCAACTTGACCATGGGAACGTGCGCGTGGTTTCCTTCGGAACCAGCGGAGAGGTGGCCGAGTGGCTGAAGGCGCTGGTTTGCTAAACCGGTTTACGGTCAAAAGCCGTAACGGGGGTTCGAATCCCCCCCTCTCCGCCAGCTTTTGCTGGGGGTTTTTGAAGATCGGGGATCCGTTCCAGCGGTTTTCCATCAAGTTTCACACACCCCGCAGCGACATACCCCGCAGCGACATACCCCGCAGCGGTTTCCCGGGAGAATTTCCCGTTCGCCTCAAACCGGCCGCCAGGCCCATTCACCAGGGTCTGGATGGTCATTCGACCCGGCCGGGTTCCCGGACCCCGGCGCCCACCCGCTGCAGTCGCCGGTCACCCAGCTCCGACCGAGCGGCCTCGGCCAAGGCCGTCAGCCGGGCCGCCACCTCCGGATGCTCGCCAATCACGTTGCGCGTCTCCCCCGGATCACGCCGCAGGTGGTACAACTCCGTGCCGACGGGCAACTGCTGGTACCGGGCGGCAATGCCGTTGGTGCCTCCCGGCCGGCCGGCCAGCGTCTGGGAGGTGTGCGGGAAGAACAGCTTCCAGTCACCGCTGCGCACGGCCAGCAAGTCGCCCTGGTTGTAGTAGATGAAGTAGGCCGGATGCGGATTGGTGGCGCCACGGTCCCCTTTCAGGATGGGCCAGACATCGAGCCCATCGATCGGTCTCGCAGGCAGGGGCGCTCCGGCCAGACGGGCCACCGTCGGCAGCACATCGATGGTCATGAGCGGCGTGTCATTGGTCCGGCCCTTCGGGATGTGCCCGGGCCAGCGCATCACGCAGGGCACGCGGATGCCCCCCTCGAAGCTGGTGCCCTTGCCCTCGCGGAACGGACCAGCGCTGCCGGCATGATCGCCGTAGCTCAGCCACGGGCCGTTGTCGGAGGTGAAGATCACCAGCGTGTCGTCCTCGATGCGGTGACGCCGGAGCGCCTTCAGCACCTCCCCCACCGAGGCGTCGATCTCCTCGATGACGTCACCGTAGAGTCCCTGCCGCGAACGTCCGGCGAACCGCGACCCCACGAACAGCGGCACGTGGGGCATGGAATGCGCCAGATACAGGAAGAACGGGCGGGAGGCGTTCCGGTTGATGAAGGAGACGGCGCGCTCGGTGTACCGACGCGTGAGCTGCGACTGGTCGGGCATCTCCTCGATCACCCGCTCGCCGTCGATCAGCGGCAGCGCCGGGTAGGCGTTCTTGGCCGCGTTGGGGTTCTGCGGCCACATGTCGTTCGAGTACGGAAGCCCGAAGTACTCGTCGAAGCCCTGCCGCGTCGGCAACAGCTCCACCGGCCTTCCAAGGTGCCATTTGCCGACGATGGCCGTGGCATAGCCCCGGGGCTTGAGCACCTCGGCCAGCGTCATCTCGTCGGGGTGGAGCCCGATCTTCTGCTTCGGACCAAGGGCCCCGTGGATGCCCAACCGGTTGGCATAGCACCCCGTCAGCAGGGCGGCACGCGAGGCCGAGCACACCGCCTGGGCCACGTAGAACGAGGTGAACCGGGTTCCCTGGCGCGCCAGGCGGTCGATGTTCGGGGTGCGGATCCTGCGATTGCCGAAACAGCCGAGATCGCCCCAGCCGAGGTCATCGCAATAGATGAGCACGACATTCGGGGGCCGTTGCCCGGCGGCGAGGGACGTGATCGCGGGCACCAGCAGCAGGCCGGGCAGCAGCAAGAGGCGCCAGCATGTCAGAAACCGGGAGATCATGGGGACATGGTCCGGCAATGGGGGCCGCCAAGGAAGCGCAGAACGGGGGGATCCTCTGGATGACCGTTCTCGGCGCGCCGTTCGCTTCGGTGGACGAAGATTCGACGAACCGGGCGTTTCCGGTGATCCTCAACGCCAATACCGGACATGAAGCCGACTTCCGCCGAACTCCTCGCCACGGTGCTGTTCTCCCTGGCCGTCCTGCACACCTTCTGCGTCAAGCGCTTCGCCGACTGGTCCCACCAGCAGCCAAAGGGGTCGGTCCGCCAAAGCCTGCTGCACTTCCTCGCCGAGACCGAGATCGTCTTCGGCCTGTGGGCAGCCCTGCTCTTCGTGGCCATCGGGATCCTCGGCGGTTCGGTCCAGAAGGCGGTGGCCCACATCGACAGCCTGAACTTCACCGAGCCGAAGTTCGTGTTCGTGGTGATGGTCATGGCCGCCACCCGGCCGGTCGTCGCGCTCGCCGAGCGGATGATCCTATGGGTCTCGCGCCTGATCCCGCTCGGCGAGGCGACGGCCTTCTACGTGGCGGCCCTGTCCTTCGGCAGCCTGCTGGGATCCTTCATCACCGAGCCCGCCGCGATGACCCTGCTGGCCATCCTGCTCAAGCAGCGCTACTTCGACCGGGGCATCCGTCCGCGCTTCGCCTACGCCACCCTGGGACTGCTCTTCGTCAACGTGTCCATCGGAGGCACCCTGACCCACTTCGCCGCGCCCCCCGTCCTCATGGTGGCCTCCAAGTGGCAATGGGACAGCGCCTACCTGTTCACCCACTTCGGTTGGCGGGCGGCCGCCGCCTGCCTGACCTCGACGGTGCTCGTCGCCGCGGCCTTCCGCTCCGAATTGGCGAAGGTGCCCGTGCTCGGCCGCGGCGAGGACCGGACGCCGGCCTGGTTGACGGCCACCCACCTCGGACTCCTGGCCTGCGTGGTCGCCTTCGCCCATCACCCGGATGTCTTCCTCGGGGTCTTCATGATGTTCCTCGGGGTCGTCTACTCGACGCTGCCCCATCAGGACGGACTGAAGTTCCGTGAGGGACTGCTCGTGGGATTCTTTCTGGCCGGTCTGGTCACCCTCGGATCCCTGCAATCGTGGTGGCTCAAGCCCCTGATCACGGGGATGGACGGGGCGACCCTCTACTTCGGGGCCACCGGCCTGACCGCCATCACCGACAACGCCGCACTGACCTACCTCGGGTCGCTGGTGGATGGCATCGGTGAGCCGATGAAGTACGCGCTGGTGGCGGGTGCGGTCACCGGCGGCGGCCTGACGGTCATCGCCAACGCCCCCAACCCGGCCGGTGCGGGCATCCTGCAGAACTCCGAGGTGTTCAAGGCCACCGGCATCAGCCCGGCGGGACTTTTCCTCGGGGCGTTGCCACCCACATGGGTGGCGATCGTCTTCTTCTGGCTGGTCCCCTGAGGAGGTGCCGGATTCGCGTCGTTTCGACACCGGATCACCCGGGTCTCAGCGAGGTGACCAAGGCTGCAGCCACGCGGCAGCGGTTTCGCCCTTGCGGTAAGGATTGGTGATCCGCTTCGACGAGGTCACGACCGCGCGGACGTACAGTTCATCGCCCTTGGCCGTGTACTGTGCCCGTGGCCCCACCGACACGGCCAAGGTCTCGCCGATGCGGTCACTGTAGCGCCAGGTGGCGCGGATGGGCTCGCCCTTGGCGGACATCACGGGCGAGCGGGTCGCATCGAAGCCCCGCCGGGTTCCGACAAAGCGGATCGTGTACGTCACCCCGGGCTCCGCCTCGACCTCGATCCGCTGCGTGTTGCCCACCCGCTCGAGGCGGCGCAAGGACACCCCGCTACTGCCGTAGAAATCCCCCGACTCCAACGCGGCCACGAGGGACGGCGCATCCAACTGCTCCGACCGCACCATCACCCAACCCCGCCCCTGATTGCTCTGGTCGCTCCCGTGGCGGTGGTAGTGGTGGGAATCGTCGACAGCGAGCCCGTACATCGGGGGCAAGTCCAGCTTCCCGAGGCGCCACGCCAGCACGATGTCCCACATCCGCTCCATGCCGGCGTGCACGGTGTCACCACGATTGTGGACGGCGGGGTGACCGTTGTAGACCTCGAAGAACTGCTCGCCGCGCACCTGCATGAGGTCCTCGGCGGTGATGCCCCAGCCGAAATTCGGATGGTTGATGTGAGGGAACATCGGTTGGCCGGTCTGGCGCCGTTGCTCCAGGACGGCATCGACACCGCGCTGCATCACGTCGAGCACGTTGGTCCCGCCTTGCGCCAAAATTTTCCGCCGCAGGTTCGTCGCGTTGATGTGGACCGGGAACGACAGGTGCCCACTGGTGATCTCCTCCGAGGGGATCATGAGAAAACGGCCCGTTTGCTCCAGCAGGCCGCGGAATTCGGCAAGGGTCTTGAGCCGGTACTGGTTGGTGCCCTGCACCGTCCGCCGGACGAGCCAATCGGCACCGAAGCGCCGCCGGTTCTTTTCCAGCGCCTCCGGGAAATGGTTCTTCGTCGACTCGGTCACCCACTGCTCGCCCTCGAGCATCCGGTTGTGGTCCGACAGCGCCAGGAAGTGGTATCCGTGATCCTTGTACCAGGCGGCGATGGATTCCGGGAAGTCGTCGCCATCGCTCCACAGCGAGTGGGTATGGAGGTTGCCCTTCCACCATCTGGCCTCAGCGGCCAACACCCGGTCACCGCCGAAGACAAGGCCGGTGACCAGCAGGGCTGCGAGACCTGAAAACCAGGTAAACAACGCGTTTCGGCAAGGGATCATGGCGGCGAGCCTGCGGAGACCGCCGCCGGCCGGGCAAGCCGGTTTTGGGTTCCGCTTTTGGCTTCGCATGGCTCCGGCCCCTGTCATGCTTCGGCCATGTCCCCGGCCCGCCACGACGATCCATCGCCCCTGCCCGGCCCGGCGTCGCCAGGAACCCGCCGTCCCCGCATTGGCATCGTGGGCCTGGGATTGATGGGATCGGCCTTCGCCGAGCGCCTGCTGCGCACCGGCCACGAGGTCCTCGTCTGGAACCGCACGCGGGACAAGGCCGACGCGCTCGTCTCGGCCGGCGCCCGCTGGACCGACCGACCGATGCGCGATTGCGACACGGTGCTGGTCTGCCTGTACACCGACGCGGTGGTCCGCGCAGTGCTCGAGTCGATGCGTGCGGACTGGCGCCCCGGCCTCGACCTCATCGACACCACCACGGGCGATCCTGGTGCGGCCCGTGCGATGGCCGAAGACCTCGGTGCGTGCGAGGTGTGCTACCAGGAGGCTCCCGTCTCCGGCTCGAGCGCGCAGGCCCGGGACGGACTGGCCACGGTCTTCGTCGGCGGCCCGGCCGAGGCGTTCCAGCGGCAGGCGGCCCTCTGGCCGGTGCTCGGCGCCCGGGTGCTGCACTGCGGTCCCTGCGGCAACGCCTCGCGTCTCAAGCTCGTCACCAACCTCGTGCTCGGGCTCAACCGGCTGGCCTTGGCCGAGGGATTGGCCTACGCCGAGGCCGTGGGTGTGGACGGCACGGTGGCCCTCGAGGCCATGAAGGGATCCATGGCCTACTCCCGCGCGATGGACGCGAAGGGAGCCAAGATGCTGGGACGCGAGTACACCCCGCAGGCGCGCCTTTCCCAGCACCTGAAAGACCTGCGGCTCATCCTCCAGAGCGCCCGTGGGAATGGGCTGGACCTGCCCCTGGGCGGCCTGCACGCGCACCTGCTTGAACAGGCCGAGACGGAGGGACTGGGCGACCTCGACAACAGCGCGGTCTTCGAGCTCCTGCGCCGCCGTCTCCCGGCCAACCCCGCATCATGAAGCCGGCGCTGTCCCGATCCGCCCGGTGGGGCGTCCTGGCCACCGCGATCCTCGCCCTGCTTTTCGATGGCGTGGAGCTGGGCCTCATGCCGGTGGCCTCACTGTCGGTCTCGAAGTCCCTGCTTGGAGCCGCCTACACCCCGACCCTCGGGGGCGACTGGTTCGCCCGCTTCACCGCCGCGCTCATGCTGGGTGCCGCGGTCGGGGGCATCGTGCTGGGGGGACTGGGCGACCGGATCGGCCGCACCCGGGCCCTCGGGCTCAGCGTGCTCTTCTACTCGATCTTCGCCGGCCTCGGGGCCTGGGTCGAAACCCAGGGCCAGATGCTGTTGCTCCGGTTCCTGGTGGGCTTGGGCGTCGGAGGGGTTTGGCCGAATGCCGTGGCGCTGGCGGCCGAATGCTGGCCCGACAAGTCCCGGCCACTGGTCGCCGGCCTGATGGGAGCCGCCCTCAACGGCGGCATCCTGCTGCTCTCGCAGGTCGTGCGCCTCTGGACACTCACCCCGGACTCGTGGCGCTGGCTCTTCCAGTGGGCCGCCTTGCCTGCGGTGCTGGGGTTGGCCGCCCTGACGGTGGTGCCTGAATCGCCGCTCTGGCGTGGCCGGCGGACCGGGGCAACCCCCGCTGGCGCATCGACGCGACCCGGACGCCTCCCGGTGCTCCGGACGCTGTTCACCCCGCCCCTCCTGCGGACCACGCTGGTGGGCATCCTGATCGGGTCGATCCCGTTGGTCGGGGCCTGGTCAGCCAGCAAATGGATGATCCCCTGGGCCGACGCGGTGGCCGGCAACTCGGCCCCGGGCTACAAGGCCTCGGCGCAGGGATGCTGGGCGCTGGGTGCGGTGCTGGGCAGCTTCTGCGGTGCGCAAATCGCCCAGTCGCTGGGCCGCCGCCGGGCCTATGCATGGATGAGCCTCGCCTCGGCGGCATTGACCGGGGTGCTCTTCCTGGCGACCCGACCGCTCTCTCCGGGATTCCTGCCGATCGTCTTCGCCCAAGGCTTCGTGGCGACGCTGTTCTTCGGTTGGCTGCCCCTCTATCTGCCGGAACTCTTTCCGACCGAGGTGCGCGCGGCCGGAAGTGGCATCGCCTACAATGTCGGGCGCTTTGTCACGGCCGCCGGGGTGCTCGTGGCTGGCGGCCTCTTCGTGGCCCTTGGCGGGTCCTACCCCCGCATCGGCGCGGCCTGCGGGATGGTCTATCTCCTCGGCGTGGTCGTCATCCGTTGGGCTCCCGACACCACCGGTCGCGGCCTGTCGCATCCGAGAGTTTCCCCGACGTCCACGCCATGAACCTTCCCCGATCTCATCCTGCGGTCACCGACCGGCGCGGTTTCCCTGCATGGAAATCTCTCGCCACGGCCATGCTGTTCCCAGTCGTCTCAGCGTTGGCCTCCGACTTCGAAGACCCAAACGCCGACCGGGAGGCCATGCCCACGGTGCCGTCGGGGTTCGGGATCACCACCTTCGCCCGCGAGCCACTGGTCCGTCAGCCCTGCTCCATGGCCTTCGACCTCCAGGGCCGGCTTTGCGTGGGCATGGGGCCGCAATACCGGAACCCGACGCCGAAAACCCCGGGCGACAGCGTGGTCTGGGTGCTGGACACCGACGGCGACGGCAAGGCCGACCGGACGAAGGTCTTCGCCACAGGGTTCAACGCCATCCAGGGACTGGCCTGGCGCGGCCGTGACCTGTGGGTGGCCAATGCGCCCGACCTGACGATCGTCCGGGACCTCGACGGCGACGACGAG
>JBIKMQ010000049.1:0-9031 GCA_044359215.1 Candidatus Chromulinivoraceae bacterium | reverse complement strand
CTTCGTGGTCATGTCCGCCGCGACCATCCTGTACGGCAGTCTCTGCGCGATCCCGCAGCGCAACCTCAAGCGACTGATGGGTTACTCATCGATCGCCAACGCCGGTTACCTGCTGCTGGGCCTGGTCGCCGCGTCGTACACCGCCACCTCGGCCGGTCCGACGGCCATGCTCGTCTACCTCGGCGGCTATGCCTTCACGGTGCTGGCGGCCTTCGCCGTGATCAGCGCGCTTGCCAACCATGTCGAGGGCGACGACATCAGCGCTCTCTCGGGCCTCGGACAGCGCTCGCCCCTCCTGGCGGCCGGCCTGACCGTGGCCATCGTGTCGCTGGCGGGCATCCCGCCCATGGCTGGATTCTTTGGAAAGGTGCTGCTCATCCAGGGCGTGCTCGCCGCCGCGCCGGGCCATCCGGAGTTGTACGCGCTAATCGCCGTGGCGGTCGTCGGCGTGGTGCTCTCGCTCTATTACTACTTCGGTGTGATCCGGGCGATCTACTGGGGGGGGCAGTCTGCCAACCTCTCGACCATACCGGTCGCCTTGCCGACCCGGCTGCTGCTCGGGTCCTGCGTGGTCGGCATACTGGTGCTGGGGGTGTTCCCCCAAGGGTTGGTGAAGCTTGCCGACCAGGCCGTGGCCGGCCTGTCCCGCCCCGCCGCGGCCGCCGCGGTCAAGGCCGCCCACTGAACCGCGGCCGCCACGTGCCGCCCGGAAGGCCGCCGGGAGTTGTGTCAATGGTGAGGACCGACCCCTTTGGGATGTTTTCTGGCGTGCGCGGTGGGACGGGTTGGCGTTGAATGGCCGCCCTAGGTCATGTCTGTCCCGACACATCCGATCGAATTGTTGCGCTTCAACACCTGCGGCTCGGTGGACGATGGAAAATCCACGCTCATCGGCCGGCTGCTCTATGACTCCAAGTCGATCATGGAGGACCAGCTGGAGGCGCTCGAGCGCTCGGCCGACCTGACCGGCGGCGGGCAGATCAACCTGGCCAACCTCACCGACGGCCTGCGGGCCGAGCGCGAGCAGGGGATCACCATCGACGTCGCCTACCGCTACTTCGCGACACCGCGTCGCAAGTTCATCGTGGCCGACACCCCGGGCCATGTGCAGTACACCCGCAACATGGTCACGGGCGCCTCGACGGCGAACCTTTCGATCGTGCTGGTGGACGCGCGGCAGGGCGTGATCGAGCAGTCGCGCCGTCACACCTACCTCGCCTCGTTGCTGCGCATCCCGCACCTGGTGATCGCCGTCAACAAGATGGACCTGGTGGGGTGGTCCGAGGCCCGCTTCCACGAGATCCGCGAGACCTTCGAGGGCTTCCTGCCGCGCCTGGACATCAAGGACGTGAAGTTCATCCCCCTGAGCGCCCTGAATGGCGACAACGTGGTGGACCCGTCGCCGCACACGCCCTGGTATTCCGGACCGACCCTGCTCGGGCACCTCGAGACGGTGCACATCGCCAGCGACTGGAACCTCCAGGGCCTGCGCTTCCCGGTGCAGTGGGTGAACCGGCCCAACAACCCCACGGATCCGCACCTGCACGATTTCCGCGGCCTCAGCGGCCAGATCGCCAGCGGCATCGTGCGCCGGGGCCAGCGCATCATGGTATTGCCCAGCGGCCTCAAGAGCACCGTGCACAAGATCTGGACCCTCGACGGCGAGCTGGAGGAGGCCTTCTGCCCGCAGAGCGTCACGCTGCAGCTCGAGCACGACCTCGACATCAGCCGGGGTGACATGATCGTCGGGCTCGATGCCCTGCCGGGCCTCTCGAACGACCTGGTTGCGCAAGTCTGCTGGATGAACCCGCGTCCGCTGCAGAGGGGTCGCAAGCTCTTCCTCAAGCATTCGACCCAGACCGTGCAGGCGGTGGTCACCTCGCTGGAGAGCCGCATCAACATCCAGGCCCTCGAGGAGGAGCCCGAGCCCGCAGAGCTCGTCATGAACGACATCGGCCGCGTGCGTCTCCGCACGGCAAAGCCCATCGTCTTCGACGGCTACCGCACCAACCGCCTCACCGGGGCCTTCATCCTGGTGGAGCAGGGCACCAACGCCACCGTCGCCGCCGGCATGCTTCAGCCGCCGCTCGAGGCCGTGAAGCCCGAGTACAACGACTTCGCCATCTAGGGCCCGGTCCGGCACGGCCTGGCCCGGTCCGATCCCGCCCATGGACTCCTCCGATCCCGCCCGTCCAACCCTCCGGGTGGTGCCCATCGACGAGCCGGACGGGGCCGATGGAGCGGGACCGGGGGCCGACCCCACCGCGCAGCCGGGGCTCACGCTCTCCGGCAAGTACCGCCTCGAGCGCCTGCTTGGGCGGGGCGGCATGGGTTCCGTGCACCTGGCGACGCACCTGGGCACCGGACGGTTCGTCGCCCTCAAGCTCATCGCACCGCAGTTCATGCGGAACGCCCACTTCGTGGAGCGGTTCCGGCGCGAGGCCCGGGCGGCGGGCCGGCTGAGGCATCCCCACATCGTGGATGTCACCGACTTCGGGTTTTCCCGCCTCGGCGAGGACGAGGTGGCCTACCTGGTGATGGAGTACCTCGACGGCTGCAGCCTGGGCCAGGTGCTGCGCGAGGAGGGCGGCCTGCCGCTGCCCCGCGTCGTCGAGATCCTGGAGCAGGTCTGCTCGGCGGTGCATGAGGCGCACAACGCCGGCGTCGTCCACCGCGACCTCAAACCCGACAACATCTGGCTCGAGCCCGACCGCCTCGGGGGCTTCCGGGTCAAGGTGCTCGATTTCGGCATCGCCCAGCTCGCGGGCGAGGCACCGGATGCGCCGACGCCGGGGGCGGCCACGGTCCCGACCGGGTCCCCGACCGCGCCATCCCCGGCGCTGACCCGGGCCGGTGCCGTGCTGGGGACCCCGCTGTACATGTCGCCCGAGCAGTGCCGGGGCGAGCCCCTGGACGCGCGCTCCGACCTCTACAGCCTCGGCATCATCGCCTACCAGATGCTCGCCGGCGCGCCTCCCTTCGACGGTCCGGTGGAGACGGTGCTCGAGTCCCACCAGTCGACGGTTCCGCTGCCGATGCGCCGGGATGGTCGCGGCGGAGGCGTGCCCGCTGGGGTTGCGCAGGTCATCGCCTCGGCCCTCGAGAAGGACCCCGGGCGTCGTCCCCCGACGGCGCTGTCGCTGGCCCAGGGCCTTCGGGCCCACTCGCAGGGCCTCGGTCAGGTGTACCGGAGGGCCTTCGCGCTCTACAGCGAGCATTTCCCGCTGGTCCTGCGGCTTTCGGTCATCGCGCACCTGCCGTTGCTCGTCGTGGTCCTGGCCACCCTGGGCATGAGCCTCGGCGGCCTGGAGTCCCGTGGAACCACCGGTCCGGTGATCGCCGGCATCCTGCGTCTCCTGAACCCGCTGGCGACGGTGGTGGCCGCCACGCTCGTCTCCGGGGTGCTGGCGGTGCTGGCCGTCCACTGGGAGATCGCCCCGCTCCGCTCGCTGCCGTTGCGCTGGGCCTTCGATCTCCTGCGCCGACGCCGCGGGCCCCTGTTGCGAACCTCGGGCCTGTCCGTGGTCCGGATACTGGGCGGTTTCGTGCTGCTCGTGCTGCCCGGCTTCGTGGTCTGGGCCCTGGAGGCCTTCTGGGCCCCGATCGTCCTGATGGAGGGGTTGTCCGGGCGTCAGGCCTTCGCCCGGTCCCGCCGTCTGGCGGCCCGCTGCCGTGGGGCCATGGCCCTGACGATCGCCTTCATGATGCTCGTCCCGGCCGTGATCCAGGGCGTGCTGGGCATGGACCCGGCCTCCGCGCAGGGGAACGTCGGCACCCTGCGCCGTGCCTGGGTGGAACTGGCGTCGCTCGTCGGCATCCTCACCACCCCGCTGGCGTCGCTGGTGGTGGCGCTGCTGTATCTCCGGGCGCGCCAACTGGGAGGCGAGACCCTCGAGGAGGTGATGACCCGGGCCGACGGCGAGGCGGGCCTTGCCGGGTGGGAACGTCGCATGCGCGCCCGGCTGCCCGGCGCACGCACCGATCCGACCTCCGGGTCGGCCGCATGATCCTGAGCCGTGGGATCTCTCCGGTTCCGCCAGCCCCGGGTCCCGGAGAGGGTTCCTCGGTCCATTTCGGGATGGCGGGGGGGCGGCCCCGGGGGTTCACTCGCGTCATGGAGACCGCCGAATTCAAGTTCTTCTGTTCGCATTGCGATCAGCCGCTCAAGTGCGAGGTGCGTTTCGCCGGACGGCAGATCCAGTGCCCGGGTTGCAAGCACCTGATCCGCATCCCGAACCCCCCGGCCGGCTTCGGATTCACCCATGTGTCCCCGGAGTCGGGCCGCACCTGGGACACCCACGTGCCGACCCACCGCAAGCCTTGAACCGCCACCCCGGGCACCCCGGGGACCGCCGCCGCGCTCCCCGGAGCCACCCTGACCAACCCATGACGGCCCGCGACCTCTTCGGCCCGTTCCCGGAATCCCTGGCCCGGATCCGCACCCGAGCGCCCGGACCCTCCGGCAAGCTGCCGCTGACCGAGGCGATGCTCCGCGAGGCCCCGAGCGGGGACCTCTTCGGCATGACCCAGAACGCCGGCATGGGATGGAATCCCTCCGAGCTGGGCCGCCGGCAATTCCTCATCCTCAGCACCCAGGGCGGGATCCGCGCCGAGGACGGCCGGCCCATCGCGCTGGGCTACCACACCGGGCACTGGGAGATCGGGCTGCTCTCGTGGGCCGCGGCCGAGACCTTCCGCGAGGGCAGGGCGCTGCCCTTCGCCGCCAGCGTGTCGGACCCGTGCGACGGTCGCACGCAGGGCACGGTGGGCATGTTCGACAGCCTCCCCTATCGCAACGATGCGGCCATCGTCTTCCGCCGCCTCATCCGCTCGCTGCCCCAGCGCGTCGGCGTGCTCGGCGTGGCCACCTGCGACAAGGGTCTCCCGGCGATGATGATGGCCCTGGCCGCCCAGTCGGACCTGCCCACCGTGCTCGTCCCCGGCGGGGTCACGCTGCCTCCGGAGCGCGGCGAGGACGCCGGCACGGTGCAGACCTTGGGTGCGCGGTTCTCGCACGGGCTCGTGACCCTCGACGAGGCGGCCGACCTTGGCTGCCGCGCCTGCGGCACGCCGGGCGGCGGATGCCAGTTCCTCGGCACGGCCGCGACCTCGCAGGTGGTGGGCGAGGCGCTGGGACTGGCCCTGCCGCATTCGGCCCTGGCCCCGAGCGGCGAGCCCATCTGGGTGCAGTTGGCCCGCGACTCCGCCCGGGCCCTCATGGCCCGCGAGGCGGCCGGCCAAACCACCCGCTCGGTGCTCACCGACGCGGCGTTGCGCAACGCGATGACGGTGCATGCCGCCTTCGGTGGATCCACCAACCTGCTCCTGCACATCCCCGCCATCGCCCATGCGGCCGGCCTGCGTCGGCCCACGGTGGACGACTGGATCGCCATCAACCGACGCACGCCGCGCTTGGTCAGCGTGATGCCCAACGGCCCGGTCCACCACCCGACGGTGCGCGCCTTCCTGGCCGGTGGCGTGCCCGAGGTGATGCGGCACCTGCGCGACCTCGGCCTGCTGGACCTCGAGGCGCTCACGGCCACGGGCGACCGTCTGGGCGACATGCTCGAGGCCTGGGCCGGCTCCGAGCGACGTGGCGTGCTGCGGGAGCGCCTGCGCGAGGCCGACGGCGTGGATCCCGACTCGGTCGTCCTGCCGCCTCCGCTGGCCCGGGAGCGCGGCCTCACCAGCACGGTCACCTTCCCGCGTGGCAACCTGGCGCCCGAGGGGGCCGTCATCAAGAGCACGGCCATCGACCCGTCGATGCTCTCGGCGGACGGGGTCTTCTCGCTCGAGGGTCCGGCCCGGGTCTTCACCCGCGAGCGCGATGCCATCGCCGCGATCAAGGCGGGCCGCATCCGTGCCGGCGACGTGCTGGTGCTCGCGGGCGTCGGCCCGATGGGCACGGGCATGGAGGAGACCTACCAACTCACCTCGGCCCTCAAGCATCTGCCCTTCGGCAAGCATGTGGCGCTCATCACCGACGCCCGCTTCAGCGGCGTCTCCACCGGTGCCTGCATCGGCCATGTGGGACCGGAGGCCTTGGCCGGCGGACCCATCGGCAAGGTGCGGGACGGCGACCGGATCCGCGTGCGCATCGACTGCCGGACCCTGGAGGGCTCGGTGGACCTCGTGGGCGATGCCGACGGTCCCTGGGATGACGCGACGGCCGAGTCCGAATTGCGGTCGCGAACGCCCCATCCCGCACTGGCTCCGCACGAGAAGCTCCCCGCCGACACGCGTCTCTGGGCCGCCTTGGTCCGGGCCAGCGGCGGCACCTGGGGTGGCTGCGTGTACGATGTCGATTCCATCGTTGCGGCGCTCGATCAGGCCCAGTGACGGGGTCGTCGCCGGCATTCCCGAAGCCGCGCATGGTCCCATCCGGGCAATGATTCCTGCCCAGCCTGTCCAGAAAACGCCAACCCCCATCCGGCCCGGGGTGGTTTGGAGGCCTCCCCGGCGGTGTCGACCCAGCCAGCCCGGTGCCCGATCCTGATGCCGGCGCTCGCCCGGCACCTCCACGGTGTCGACGCCCGAGCCCGCTGCTGCGAGGTGAAACCCGGATGGTGAATGGTTTTCATCGTCCGGATGAAACCTTCGACCGCTTTCTTCGGGTGCCAACCCGCCTGTCGGCATCCGCTGCGCTGGCACGGTGGCAGGAATGAGTCGTGTCACCGCCAACCCGCTGGAACGGTCCCGGTCCCGCCATGCCGTCGGGTTTTCGGAGATCCGGGTGGGTTTCGTCCCGTTGAACGACTGCGCGCCGCTGATCGTCGCCCAGGAATACGGGCTCTTCGCACGACAGGGCCTGCAGGTCCGCCTGAGTCGGGAGCTGGGTTGGGCCTCGATCCGAAGCAAGCTGGCCAACGGTGAGTTGGAGGCGGCCCATGCGCCCTGCGGCCTGCCCCTGCACCTGAGCCTGGGCCTCGAAGGGCTCCCCACGCCGTGCTGCACCGCCCTGGTGCTCAATCTGAACGGCAATGCCATCACCCTGGCGCGTCGGTTCCATGATGATGGGGTCCACAGCGCCGAGGACCTCGCCCGGTGGGTCGTCCGCCGTCGAGGGGGTCCGATCACCCTGGGCACGGTCTCGACCTGCTCCACGCACTCGCGATTGCTCCGGGGATGGTTGTCGACGGCGAACATGGTCGAGGGTCGCGACTATCGGCTGGTCGTCGTGCCCCCCAGGCAAATCCTCACGGGCCTGAGTTCCGGGCACCTGGACGGGTATTGCGTCGGCGAACCCTGGAACTCCGAGGCCGTGCTGCGCGGATTCGGATACTGCCCGGCCACGAGCTGTTCGGTGGCGCCGCGTCACCCGGAGAAGGTGCTGGCGGTCCGAGGCCAGTGGGCCGACGACGAACCCGAACAGCATGAACGGTTGGTCGCGGCACTGCTGGAAGCCTGCTGCATCTGCGACCTGCCCGGGGAGGCTGACACGGTGATCGCGCTGCTCTCACGCCCGGAATTCCTGCACCTGCCCGCCGAGTTCATCCGGCCGGGTTGGACCGGGGTGATCCCCACCTCGCCGGGCAGGTCCTGCACTCTCCCGGAGTTCAACTGCTTCCACCGCTTCGACACCAACGAGCCCAGCCCGGAGAAAGTGCATTGGATCCTCCGTGAACTCTACGGGGACCGGCCGACCGGGCCCATCCGGCCCGCGTGGCTCGGTTCGGTCTTCCGCATGGAGGTCTACGAGGCCGCGCGCCGCCGTCTTTCCGAGTCCGCTTCCCCGCACAAAACCCTCCCCAATCCCCATGAACCCCAGACCCTGTCGGCCTGAAACCACCCGTCGTCACTTCCTCCGCACCACCGTCGCCGGATCCCTGCTGGCCGGCCTCCCCGCCGGCTGGACCGGTTCGGTGTACGCCGACGACTCGCCGGAGTCGCCGAATGTGCGCTTCGGGATCATCGCGCTGACCGATTGCTCCCCGATCGTCATCGCCCACGAGAAGGGCCTCTTCAAGAAGCACGGCATCCAGTCCTCGATCTCGAAGGAGGCCAGTTGGGCCGTCATCCGGGACAAGCTCCAGACCGGCGACAACCAGGCCACCCACATGCTCATCGGCATGCCCATCGCATCGACCATGGGGCTGCTGGGCTCGGCCAAGAAGCCCATGGTCTTCCCGTGGATCCTCAATCGCAACGGCCAGGCGATCACCCTCAAGTCCGAGTTCCTCGGCAAGGTCCAGGAGGATCCGAAGGCGCTGAAGCCCTTCGTCGAGAAGGCCAAGTCCTTGGGCGAACCCATGACCTTCGCCATGACCTTCCCGCCGGGGACGCATGCCATGTGGATGCGCTATTACCTCGGGGCCGGAGGCATCCACCCCGACAAGGATGTCAACCTCATCACCATCCCGCCGCCCCAGATGGTCGCCAACATGAAGGTGGGCAAGATGGACGGGTTCTGTGTCGGCGAGCCGTGGAACGCCCGTGCGGTCAGCGACAAGATCGGCTTCACCGCCATCACCACGCAGAAGCTCTGGAAGGACCATCCCGAGAAGGTCTGCGCCTTCCTGGCCGAATACGCCGACAAGAACCCGAAGACCGTGAAGGCCGTGCTCAAGGCCCTGCATGAGGCCTCGGTGTGGCTCGATGACCTGGGCAATCGCCCGGAGCAGTGCGACATCGTCAGCAAGCCCAGCTACGTGAACTGCCCGAAGGACGTGATCCTCGGACGGCTCCTGGGCGACTACGACCTGGGAGACGGCCGGAAGTACAAGGATCCGTTCCCCATGATCTTCCACGAGCGCAACTGCAACTACCCCCAGCCCAAGTACGTGGCCTGGTGGCTCAGCCAGTTGCGGCGCTGGGGGATGGTCACCGGCGCGCCCGACTACGCCGGCATCGCGGCCAAGGTGGCGCGCACCGATCTCTACGAGGCGGCGATGAAGGAGATCGGGGCCGTCCATGGCGGGCGTGACGATCGCCCCGAGACGCTCTTCGACGGCATCCCCTTCGATCCCGCACAGCCCGAGGCCTATGCCCAGGCCTTCGCGGTGAAGAACCTCAAGGGCTGACCCCTCATGAA